>JAZFUH010000033.1:0-6368 GCA_036447125.1 Acidimicrobiia bacterium
CTGTATTCGCCAAGGAACATGTTTCGGTCTCTCCATGTGTCACGGGATGTCTCCCACAAGGTCCCACTATGGCCCACTCTATGACACTTGTCAACACAATGACGCCCCGGCGTGCCCCGATGGGTTAGAAATCAGATGTCAGAACGCTTCGCTCTCAGAAATCAGAACACAGATGATGGACGAGAGGGAGCGAAGCAGCCGATCCGGTCGCCAAGTGCTCGGCAAACCGGTGTCCTTCGGTCTACCGTCTAGGTCCAACCGATTCACAGAAAGGCTCTCTCATGCACATATTGGTTGCCACGGATGGAACCAGCGACATCGATGAAACAGCGAAGTTCGCATATGCGCTTGCCGGCCCTGACGGAGACACGACGGTGGCGACGATCGTCCCGATTCCTCGACAGCTCGTATCTGAGCTTCGCGAACAATGGGGCGAGCCTGAACAGATTGCCGTTGATACCGATGCCGAGTACGTCGGTGCGCCTGGTACCGGCGGTGCAATGAGGAAGAGTTACCCCGGTGATGACGCAGTTGTCGAACAGTACCTCGGCAACAAGCGGGTCGAGGTATGTAGACCCGTGCGCGAGACGATCCGTGCATTAGGTGGGAGAGCCGAGTCACAAGCCAGAGAGGGAACCGATATCACTGCAGGGATCATGAAACTCGCAGCAGAAATAGATGCCGATGCAATCGTGATCGGATCCCACGGTCACGGGGCATTTCAGGGACTCCTTGGATCAACCGGTGCCAAGCTCGTGCGCAGGGCCAAGCGTCCAGTACTCGTCCTCAGGTAGCTTCCCAGAACCGACCACGCTCAGGCAATGATTGACCACTCATCGCGCTGGTGCGATAATCTGAAGCAGGAGAGGCACCATGAAGATTGCAGGCTATGTACGTCAGACACCGGGAAGGACAGACCCGGACACCGCTTTCGCCCAGAGCGAGCGCATTCGGCGTTGGGTGGCGGACACTTCAAATGAGCTGATCGCCATCTGTCAGGATCATCATGCTGCCTCTGCTCCGACAGATCGGCCAGGATTCAAAGCCCTTCTCGACATCGCCCGGTCACAGGGCGCCGATGCCGTCGTGGTGGCGAGCCTGTCAGCCCTATCGCCAGACAAGATGACCCAGGAGATCATGATCCAAGATCTGCGGATCGCTGGTGTCACGGTCATCGCCACCGATGAAGCCGACATCGCGTCCCTCCAGAGCAGCGAAAGCGACCACGCACGCATGCTCGTACGTGACGTTCTCGCCCGTATCACAGAGTATCGCGAGGCGTTCGGCCTCTCTGGAGAAGTCGAACCGTCCGTTCACGCTGCAGCCGTCACCAACGAGCCGATGCTCACGGAGAAGATGACCGACGTGGTGATCGAACTCATGACAGAAGTCAGGTGACAGAACGCTTCGCTATCAGATAACAGAACGCTTCGCTATCAGATAACAGAACGCTTCGCTATCAGATGTCAGATGTCAGAAAGCGGAAGGCGGAAATCCGTTCCTCGGTCTTTGGAAGCGGCCTTTGGCGAGGCTATAGGGCCAGGGCTGCCCAGGTTGCCCGTCCAAGGGCGAATGCTCTTCCGGCGGCAACGATGGACGAGCCTGCCATGAGGACTCCACCGACATCAAGGACGATCATCACAATGTCGACTCCCTCGACTCTCCGGTCATCAATATTCACCACGATCGGATCCGGAGCTGATGGATCGATCAGCTTCGCGGCAGCCTTGATGACCGCTGCCTCGACACCACCTTCGGTGGACGAGGCGATCTGGGAGACCTCGGTTCCATCTGAGGCGCTCATTGTGACGACGATGCCTGACCTGCCCTCTTCGACCGTTACCCTCTCAAGTCTCGCGACACCGCCGGGAGTTATCTGTGGCAGAGTTGCCGCGACGGTCTGTGGTTTAGCCTGCTGAGGTCGTCTCTCCACGAAAGATGGGAGACCGCGGTCCTCGGACGAACCGTCGGAAACAGATGCCGACAAGCGCTCTTCGCTGTCAGTAGCAGCCACCGGATCGGGCGTGTCGACCTCTGGCTGCTTATCGGTGAGATCGATTATCGCTCTGCCCTCGTCCTGGGCAACCTCGTCTGAGCGCACAGGCTGTTCGCCCTCCTCGGTGAGCACCTCGACGGCTCCATGCTCCTGTATGGACTGAGATTCCGGAGCCGGCTCGCCAGGGAGCCGGGTATCCGTGCCGAGTCCATGTGAACTCAGAACGCGACGAATCGCAGCGCCAACGGCCTGCTGATCCGCACCTTCAGCGATCCTGATGCGGAGCCCTGCAGGGGCGCCCTCCGACCCGTCAACCTCAGCGCCCTCGACGCCGAGTATTTCCAGCAGGTCATCCTGAAGAGAGGAGGCGACCACGGTGTCTCCTTGCAAGTTGCAACATCACGCTTCTCGTCTCCAACGAAGATACGAAACAACGTCGTCCGGGGCAAGGGTCATATTTGGCCGCCCATAGGCAGTAGTCACCCGCCACTCGATGACATTCCGATCCGGAATCGGCAGAAATGGTGGCAGCGCCCACCATCGATCGGGTGAAAACGCAGACCAGGCACCGACAGCGGTTGGCCAGAGGTAGGGTCGGAGAAGAACGGCGCGAAAGACCCGATAACTCAACATTGCCGTGACGATAACCGAATTCCGATCTCCGACCACCGACCATGCAGAACATGTGGAACATGTGGAACATGTAGACCGCTGAGTTCGGAGTTCGGTGCACGATGCACAGCGACCGACCTGTCCTCCACCTTGGCGTGCCGTACCTTCCAATCACGGGTAGGGTCTTGGGGGCCCGAACCGGGCATCGAAGGAGGTAGCGTGCCAGTGAAGCCTGACGAACTCGCGTGGTTCGGGGACCACTACGAGGCGATCGCCGGCAACATCGAACGCGTGATACAGGGCAAACGTTCAGCGATCGAACTCGTTGTCACGGGTCTTGTCGCTGAGGGGCATGTCCTCATCGAGGATGTGCCAGGCGTTGGCAAGACGTTGCTTGCAAAATCCCTTGCACGCTCGATCGACTGTTCGTTCCAGAGGATCCAGTTCACACCGGACCTGCTTCCGTCGGATGTGACGGGAGTCTCTGTCTGGGATCGGGAGAAGGGCACGTTCACCTTCCGCGCGGGACCCGTGTTTGCAAATGTGCTTCTCGGCGATGAGATCAATAGGGCGAGCCCGAAGACCCAGGCCGCACTCCTCGAAGCCATGGAGGAGCGTCAGGTCACCGTTGATGGAGAGACACGGATACTTGATTTGCCGTTCATCGTTATCGCGACCCAGAACCCCATAGAGCACGAGGGCACCTATCCCCTGCCGGAAGCGCAGCTCGACAGGTTCATGATGCGCGTGACGATGGGATACCCCGATCGGATGAAGGAACTCGAAATGCTCCAGACCCATGGGGAACATTCAAGCTTCGTTGACCTCAAGCCGGTTGTCCACGCCGAGGACGTCGTGCGGATGGCTTCCATTGCACGAGAGATACACGTGGCCGATGTTCTGCGCGGCTATCTCATCGATCTTGCAGAAGCCACAAGAACCCATCCGGACATTCTGCTCGGTGCAAGCCCTCGCGCAACACTCTTTCTCCAGAGAGCGGCGCGTACCGTTGCTGTTGCGGACGGAAGGGACTATGCAAGTCCTGACGACGTCAAGACGATCCTTACTGCTGTCCTCAACCACAGACTGATCCTGCGACCCGAGGCTCAGATGCGCGGAATGACCGTGGAGGAGGTTCTCACCCAGATCGCTGGTTCGGTTCCTGTCCCGGGGACACGGGACGTACGCTGATGCCAACATTTCGAGGTTGGGCCGCAACCGGTGCGGCCTTTGCCCTCGTTGTTCTGTGGGCGGCATTTGGCGAGGATCTTCTGCTCGCCCTGGCAGTCTTCCTGATCGCAGCGGTCATCGGCGGCACGGTTTACGTTCGCTTGTCAGGTCCGAAACTCACCCTCAGACGCACGATCAACCCTGAACAGCTCCATGACGGCGAGCGCGCCCTCGTGGATCTGTCACTCGCATCAAAACGAAAGGTCTATCGCGTCAGGGTCGAGGACAGAGTGCATGGTCTCGGATCAGCAACATTCGTTGCCGACCGAGTGGCCGCCGGCGACGAAATGGCGGGTCGATATGAGGTCCTTTGCAGACCAAGGGGCGTGTACAAGGTCGGTCCATCGCGCGTCTCTGTCACGGATCCGATCGGTTTCGCGGAGACGACATCGACTGCGGGCATAGTTGACCGCCTGGTGGTATTTCCCAAGGTGGAGGATCTTGCCGGAGTCCCGACAGGGCGCGGCCAGGATCAGACGATCAATACGTCAAGGGCGAGCTTCTGGCACACAGGAGGAGAGGACTTCTTCACTCTTCGCGAATACCAACAGGGTGACGACCTCAGGAGAGTCCACTGGCCGTCATCTGCCAAGCACGACAAGTTGATGATCAAGCAGCTTGAGATGCCTTGGCAGTCGCGAGCGTTCATAGTGCTCGATCCCCGCGTCGAACCCCACCGGTCAGCCGAGAGCTTCGAGCAAGCCGTCAAGGGTGCGGCATCGGTGCTGCGGCATCTATTCAGGAGCGGATACACGCCGACCATGTGGGCAGGCTCAGGCAATGGAACAATCGTCTCCAACGCTGAGGCCTACCGACTTGCAATGGAAGAGCTGGCCACCATTACACCTCGCCGAGAGCTCGACCTTCGCCATCTGGTCGCCAGACTCAGGCGGAGCGGCATGGCCGGTGGCGTCCTCGTCATGGTGACGGGCGAGGCGGACGAGGCCGACCTTGCAGCGTTTCAGCTTCTGAGTCAGGATTTCTACAGAACCGTGGTCTTATCCGTGGGACAGAGGGACAATGAGGATGTCCTCGGATTCGCACGGGCTGGAGCCCTCGTCGTCACAACATCGCCGGGGGGCACGTGGGCAGACCCATGGCGCAACGCAATGGAGCACGGATGGTCTATCGCTTCAGCTGGATAGCAGGCATAAGCGCAATCGGGCTTGCCTTCTGGGAGCTCTCATCACTGATGCGAGATTCCGTGACGGGCACTTCATGGCAGGTCGCGATCCTCGTGGCTGCCCTCCTGGGAGCGGGAATCACCTGGACCGCTATTGCGTATCGCGCCCCTGCGTGGATCGTGATCGTCACCAACCTGGGCGCCTTCGTGGTGCTCACCGGACTCATCGTTGCACCGGAGACACTGCTTGTCGTGATCCCGACCGGCGAAACCTGGGATGTCCTGGTCTTCGAACTCGGACGGGCTCTTGACATCATTCAACACAGCGTCGAGCCGGTTCGCCCCGTGCCCGGTCTTGTCGCGCTCATCTCGCTTCTGTTCTGGACCCTCGGATTCCTCATCACCGCAGGTCTATTGAACGACCGTCCATTCGTTGCCGTGCTCACACCGCTCATCGTTGCGGTCCAGTTCTCGATCATCGATCGGAAACCGAAAAGCCTTGCCCACCTGACCATGTTCATAGTTGTGGTTGCTTTCTCCCTGATCGCGATCCGCGCAGATGAACGGGATCGCGGAACCGGAAGACTCCAGAGGGTCAATGCGTCTTTCCCCCCGTCGCGTAGGCCCACACCTGCGATCGGAGTATTGATGACCGGAACGATCGTTGCAGGTCTGATCGCAGTCGCGCTCGTTGGCGACGCCGTCCCCTCCGATGGGTTCGTCACGTGGAGATCTCCCTCCGGATACTCGGACGGCTACTCGGGTTCAGCGTCATACAACCCGTTCGTCGATATCAAGGCAGGTCTGATCAGCCAGACTGACAACCCGCTCTTCACAGCCGACATCAGTGGTGCGGACCCGTCGACCGTCTTCTTCCGCACTGTGACACTCGATGTCTACCGCAACGGGCAATGGGGAACAGCCAGGGTGCACGCCTTCCCGCTGGACGAGGAGCCGTGGATCGACCCTGTCCACGAGTATCGTGGCGAGACCATCTCTGTGGTTGCTGACATCACGATCCAGAATCTCACACAACGATGGATGCCAGCGCCTTCAACGCCAACGGCTGCTGTTGCAAGAGACGAAGGCGATACGAAGTCGATGCGGGTGCGGCGATTGGACGGATCGTTGTACCTCCCGGGTGACCTCACGTACAAGGAGATGCAGTACTCCGTTCTGGCCGAGGTACCCAGATACACACCGGGGATTCTCGCCGCGCTTGCACGCACCGAGACCGGAGAGCTGAGCCCACTGTTCAAGGCTGCGGCCGAGGACGGACGAAGTATCCCCGACGGATCGACCCTCGTTGAGTCCGGAGAGCTCGATGATATTGAGTACTGGACCGAGGTGCCCGATGACCTCGGTCTAGGCGTGAACGTCCAGGCAAGGCGCCAGACACGGGGCCTC
>JAZFUH010000034.1:0-2944 GCA_036447125.1 Acidimicrobiia bacterium
GGGTACGTCATCTCCGGATCGAGAGCATCCGTGTACCACGATGAACAGTGGATAAGGGATCTGGAGACATTCATCCGCGACTCAGTCCGCGACTCGGTGCCGATCTTTGGTGTGTGCTTCGGGTTGCAGGTCATGGCGACCGCCCTCGGAGGCACCGTTCAGAAGTCGAGGCGTGGCTGGGGCGTCGGAGTTCATACGATGACCGTCGGGGAGGAGCGTTCGTGGATGGAACCGGCGGTCGATGCCGTGTCTCTGATCATGAGTCACCAGGATCAGATTACGCGTCTACCAGAGCGGGCAACTGTCGTCGGGTCGAGCGATCATTGTGAGAAGTTTCTGGTTGAATTCACTCCGATCCATGTCGGTATCCAGGGCCACCCGGAGTTCCGTGCGCCATTCGCTGAGGCCATCTACAGCGATCGCCCGAAGGAACTCGGTGAGCTCTCTGCTGGTGCTGTTGCCTCTCTCGAGATACCTACGGATGCCGCTCGCATGGCCGATTGGGCGATGGCAATATTCCGAAGCCCGAAGCCCGAAGTCCGTGAACCGTGAACCGTGAACCGTGAACCGTGAAGCGGGCTCTCAGTACAGGAACATCGGCTTTCCCATGACATGTCTGATCTTCGGTCGATAGGCTTGTGCGTCGTATAGCTCGTCCACGTCGACGCGTTTGACACCCTCGCTGGTCGTGGTGATCGGCACGTTGGTATACGTGCCTCCCCTGAGCGCAACCATGCGCCCTGAGGAGCCCTCGAGCGCGAGGTCGGCAGCCATGTTCGCATAGTTGGTTGCAACCATGAGGTCGAGTGAGTCTGGGCGCCCTGATCGCATGAGGTAGGCGACCTGCTGGTAGATGATGTCCTCGCCCGTCAACTCCGTGAGCAGCGAGCCAGTCACAGCACCGATTCCTCCGAGTTTTCGATGTCCGTACGCGTCTTCCGCTCCTGTGAGCATCATCTCGCCCTCTGCCAGAGTTGCACCCTCTGAGATTGTCATCATCGCGTAATGCGACGAGTTGTTTGCCTTGTCCTCCATCAACATCGCGGCAAGCCGCTCAGGGTCGAAGGGCACCTCAGAGATCACTGCCCGATCGACTCCTGCGAGGTACGCGGTGATGAGGCTGGTCTCACCGGAGTATCGGCCGAACAGCTCGACCACAGCAATCCGCTCATGGCTGCCCGTGCTTGTCCGGAGGTTGTGGATGAAGTCAACGCCTCGTGTCACCGCGGTCGAGAAACCTATGCAGTAATCGGTTCCATGGACGTCGTTGTCCATTGTCTTGGGAATCGCGATGACCGGGACACCCTCTTGATGCATGCGGAGCCCGTACGACAGGGTGTCGTCGCCACCGATGGGGATGAGAACATCGACATCGAGCGCGTCGAGCACACGAAGTGCGTGTTTGGTCAGGTCGTGTGGACCCTCGCCTTCCACTGATCCGGAGAGGAAATCCGGGACCTCATCGTCGGGAACCCTGCCCGGATGCGTCCTGCTCGTGTGGAGGAAGGTTCCACCGGTGCGATCAACGGTGCGGACGACCTGCGGATCAAGCTCCATGGTGTTTTCGGCAATCGAGTCCGGATCATCAGGATTCGAATTGAGCAATCCACCCCAACCACGTCGGAAACCGACAACCTCGTGTCCCTGCTCTGCGACACGGTTCACGACCGCTTTGATACAGGGATTGAGCCCGGGTACATCGCCGCCACCCGTCAGGATTCCGATACGCATGAGGTCAGCTTTCAGTTGACAGTTTTGAGTTCACAGTAGACGGCTGACCGACACCTGAAAGCTGTCAAGAGATCGTTCCCTCGGCACGATGCCGATCACGGTGGCTCCACCACTCCTGCTCGAGCATCGACCAGATCGTGTGATCGAGCCACTTTGATCCCACCTTCACCTCGTCACGCAGGGTGCCCTCCTGGATGAACCCGAGTTTCTCTGCGATTCGATCCGAAGCAACATTTCCCACAGCGATTCGGAGCTGTACCTTGTGGAGATCCATCTCCTCGAATCCGATCTGCATTGCTCGCGCCGTGGCTTCAGCGCCAAATCCTCGTCCGGTCTCTTCAGATCTGATCCAGTACCCGACCTCCCCGATGCGGTTCTGCAGGGATGTGGGCCAAACGGACACATTGCCGATGTGCCTGCCCGGATCCTCATGGGTTCGGATGGTGAAATCGAATGCACGTCCTTCGGCCCATGCACTGACAGAGTCGCGGATGAATCTCTGTGCGGAACCCCTGTCGTAGCCCTCGACCCAGGGCAGCCACGGTTGCAAGTCGTCGAGGGATGCGGACACCGCTTCGTGCATCGCTGCGACATCTCTGCGTCTGAAGGGACGAAGCATGAGACGCTTCGTGTATCTCGGTTGGCTGTGTACGTGTGTCGGCATCGTGTCCAGCCTATCTCGATAAGCTCGCCGAATGGATACATGGTCTCTCCTTCGGGATCTTGCGCCGGTTGTCGATCCGCCGGGTGCCGAGTACGCCGTGCTCATCCCCCTGTATGAGGACGACGCCGGGGACATCCGCGTCGTGTTGACCCGACGTCCGGATCATATGCCCACCCACCCAGGAGATGTGGTGTTCCCCGGTGGTCACCGGGAGGACGGGGAGGAGCCGATCGGCACCGCAAAACGTGAAGCATGGGAGGAGATCGGACTTCCTCCCGAGAATATTCTCGAGATACTCGGAGGCCTTGAGCCGGTCACGGCCCGGAATCGGAGCAAACCGATCGTTCCAGTTGTGGCTCGCATCTCGCGACCGACCGAATTCGTTCCCGATCCCAGGGAGGTGGACGTGATCATCGAGCCGACGATCACGGAGTTGTTGGATGAGTCACGTTGGGTGACCCGTGACTGGTTCGGTCACGAATTGTGGTTCTTCGAGTTTCCCGAGGGGATCCTCTGGGGAGCCACCGCGTTCATGATGCGCGAACTGCT
>JAZFUH010000035.1:0-11827 GCA_036447125.1 Acidimicrobiia bacterium
CTTTCGACCTGGGTCTGCTGAAGCATCACCTCGGACACCAGCACAGGGAATGGGTCGGTGGACTTTCGCCAGGGTAGGTCACGGGCATGTGCGCCGAACCACGCGAGCAGCGCCGCGTTGCGGTCCCGAATCATCAGGGCGCTACGTATACGCCGACTTCGATGTTCGTGTTCGGTTCGACGGAGCTTCCCGCGGCACGGCTCTGGGCGACGATCTTGCCCCAGAGCAAGCTGTCAGGGTTTGTGATGTCCATCGACGTGCTGTTCGTGACAGTTCCCACGAGTCCGACAGCTGCGGCGGCAATCTGGGCCTCGGCGATGGTCATCCCGGCGAAGTCCGGCACGTCGGGCTGATACACGAAGACCGTTGCGCTGACGAAGGACCCTTCGTCAACCTCGACGCCGGCTGCGGGATCCTGGGATGCGATCGTGCCATCTTTTGCGGCATCGTTTGTCACCACCGTTCCGACCAGGTCGAGGGAGAGGCTGGCCGTAGCCATTTCGGTCTGGGCATCGGCAAGACTCTTGTTCAACACATCGGGCACGATGACCTGTTGGGCAGCACCGAGTTTCACAGTCACAGCGGATCCGACTTCAACGGTCGTTTCGACTATCGGGTCTTGCTCCACAACACTTCCAACAAGTCCGGACGCAATAGGAACCTCAACTGTGTCCGGACTCACGATCAGCAGCAATCCCAGAGCGTTGAGCGACTGCTCCGCCTGGCTTGCTGACATGCCCTCCAGGTCTGGTACCGGTACGGGCTCGGGACCCTGGGACACCATCACGATGATCGTTGCTTCGCGTGGCACGATCTGGCCTGCGGCAGGGTTCGTTTCAATGGCGAAACCCTCGAGCACTTCAGCGCTGAACTCATCCTGGGTCTCGACAGCGTTGAACCCTGCACGTGCCAGTTCGAGAATCGCGGTCTCTGCAGACTTGCCTGAAACGTCTGGTACCTCGATTGACGACGGTCCTGCGGAAACGATCAGGTCGACCGTGGTACCAGGAGCTGCCGCTGTGCCACCTCCGGGGCTCTGTGCTATGACAACGTTCTCGTCGAAGTCTTCGGTCTCGACGTATTCTCTCGCTCCGACGAAGAAACCCTCAGCCTCGATCTGCGCTTTTGCCACGTCGACGTTTTCGCCGATGACGTCGGGAACACCGAACTTCTCCGGACCTGCAGAGACGACCACATCAACGACGCTGCGCGGCTCCACGTTTGAACCGGAAGGCGGGTCCGTTCGGATCACAAGGCCGGTCCCGATCTCGTTGGACGTCTCTCTGACTGTTCGAACCTTGAGATCCATGTCTTGGAGAGTTTCAAATGCCTGAGCGTCCGGTACACCTGTGAGCATCGGGATCTCGACGGTTCCAACGGTTGGCTCGCCCCCGGACAGAAGTCTGAGAAGGAGCCACAATCCGAGCAGGAGGATCACGATGAGTGCGCCAACTGCTGCCCAATAGCCTGCCTGGCTCCGCTCCTCGGCCGGCATGTCGAAAGTCGCCGTTGAGCTGGGACCACGGGCGATGGGCAGAGGTGGTGCCGCGGGAGAGATCATCGCAGTCGGTGCTGCTGCGAGGAAGGCGGCAGCTGCTATCGGTTCACTTCCACCGAGATATCGCAGCAGGTCAGCGCGGAACTCATCCGCCGTCGGGTATCTGTCCTCGGGTTTCTTCCTTATGGCGTGTTCGGCTATCGCAGCGATCTCGCGCGGCACATCCGGGTTGACGGAGTCGGGGGATGGTGCAGGCTCAGACACATGCTGATAGGCAACGGCGACAGGGCTCTCGCCCGTGAAGGGGGGTTTGCCCGTCAGCAGCTCGTACAGAACGATGCCGAGGCTGTACACATCAGATCGCTCGTCCGCAGGCAGACCTTGGGCTTGTTCAGGAGAGAAGTAGGTTGCCGTGCCGATCACAGCACCGGTACGTGTGAGCTCCTCGGAGTCATCGAGGGCTCTGGCAATCCCGAAGTCGGTCACCTTCACGGTGCCGTCCTCAGTGATCATGATGTTTCCCGGCTTGATATCGCGGTGGAATACCCCGTGCTGATGCGCGATCGATAGGGCTGCCGCAGCTTCTGCCGCGATTTCGGCCGATCGCCTGGCAAGAAGAGGACCCTCGGATTTGACGATCTCGCGCAGCGTCCGTCCGCGGATCAGCTCCATGACCATGAAGTAGGTGTCTTCGTCCTGACCCCAGTCGTAGATTGCGACGATATTGGGGTGAGAGAGGTTCGCAGCAGCCTGTGCTTCCCTGCGGAACCGTGCAACGAAAGCGTGGTCTGAGGCAAAGTTGGCATGCAACAGCTTCACCGCAACCGGACGGTTCAGCAGTGTGTCCTCGGCTTCGAAGACGTCAGCCATCCCACCTCGAGCAAGATGACGAACGATCCGGTACCTACCGGAGAGGATGCGCTCTTCCACGAGCGAGAGGGTAGCTCTGCGCCTCGATAACGGGTGTATCAGAAGTCAGAGGTCAGAAGTCAGATGACAGATATCAGAACGTTCGCTGCGCTCACTCTCAGAAGCCAGATATCAGAGAGTAAAGATTTCCGACCTCCGACCTCCGAATTCTGAGAGCGCAGACTTCTGACTTCTGACTTCTGACCTCTGTCATCTGTCAAACCCCAAAGAACACGGCCAGCACCTGTTGGGCTATCGGTGCGGCGACGTTTCCACCTGTTGCTGACTCGCCGAAGTCGCCTCCCGATTCGACCACGACGGCGATTGCGATCTGGGGCGTGTCCGAACTCGCACCGACAGGGCCGAATCCGATAAACCACGCATGGGGTGCCATGCCGGTCACCTCTGCCGTCCCTGTCTTTCCAGCGATTCGAATACCCGGCACCGCAGCCTTGCGTCCCGTCCCCGAGATCACAACCTGCTCCATCATGTCCGAGAGAACGGCCGCAGAGGCGGGGCTCATGGCTCGACGCCAGATCGCAGCTTCGGTCCTGTTTTCGATCGTGCCTTCTGAGGTGAAGATCTCATCGACAAGGTACGGAGTCATGATGTTCCCGTTGTTGGCTACGGCTGTGGCCATGAGGGCCATGAGCAGCGGAGTTGCTCTATCGTCGCGTTGCCCGATCGCGCTCTGGGCGGTCGCCGCAGGATCGTTCCCGATGGTCCCTGAGGGAGCGAAATGGGAGGTCAGGACTGCGAACTCGAAGGGAATTTGCGTATTGAAGCCGAAGGCAGAGGCCGTAAAGCCGAGCTGATTGCCACCGAGATCCATACCGAGCTGTGCGAAGACCGTGTTGCACGACCTCACGAACGCAAGCTCGAGCGTCACGGTCGTGCCGTTGTCACAAACCTTGTCGTCGTAGTTGCTGATCGTTGAATCCGTTCCGGGAAGGTCCAGGTCGATGAGATCGGCGAATTCGGATGATGGGCTGACGAGTCCGGCATCGAGACCCGATGCCGTCGTGATGACCTTGAAGATTGAACCAGGCGCGTACGTCTGGTCGATCGCCCTGTCACGGAGCGGATCGGCCGGGTCGGTCTCGAGCGTCTGGCCGGCAGATCCTGCATCCGGGCCGATCAGATCGTTGGGATCGAACCTTGGATATGTGACCATTGCGAGAATCGCACCGGTCGTCGGATCCATGACAACTATGCTGCCCTTCTGGTTCCCGAGAGCTTCGGCGGCAACAAGCTGGAGCGCATGGTTGATCGTGAGACGCAGACCCCTGGGTCTCGTATCTCCACCGAGAAGTCCGGTGAGGACACCTGAGATCGTTGCGTCTCTATCGGAAACGAGATCACTGGACCGCGTTCGCTCGACTCCCCTTGATCCGTAGAGCACAGATGTGAACCCGACCGTGTGCGCGTAGAGGTCGCCTTCGGGATACTCGCGTTGATAGAGCTTCGGATCCGATGTTGATGGCGCCGAAATGGCAAGCATCACACCGTCAGCCGACATTATCGGACCCCTCTGTCTTCCGGTTCGCCATGCAACGACGCGGGGGTTTCTTGGATCATCACGCAGGTTGGGACCTTCGACGGCCTGTATGTAGCCGATCGTGGCGGCAAGGACCATGAAGGCTCCGAGAATGGCGTACGCCGCTCGCCTGAGAGGAATGTTCACAGTCGCTCCTCGTTGGACACGCGAAGCAGCAAGGCGATGATCAACATGTTCGCAAGGAGGGAGGATCCGCCGTATGACATAAATGGAAGCGTTAGTCCGGTGATGGGTAGCAGCCGGAGCACACCTCCAAGGATGATCAAAGCCTGGAGGCCGATCACGATGCTCAGACCGCCGGCGAGGTACTTGCGGAATCTGTCCCGCGATCGCAACGCGATCCCGAACCCGGCGGCTATCAGGAGCCCGAATCCCGCGAGCACCGCGATGGATCCTGCGAGCCCCATCTCCTCAGCCACAGCAGCGAAGATGAAGTCAGTTGTCGCTGCGGGGATCAGGTCTGGCCTGCCGAGCCCGATGCCCGACCCGGTGAGGGCTCCTGATCCCATGGCGAAAAGTCCCTGGACGGTTTGATATCCAGCGTCTGAGAAGTGGCTGAATGGGTCGATCCAGGCATCGATTCTTCTCTGGACATGATCGAACGTGCCGTACGCAGCAAACCCGGCGATCATGGCAAGGACTCCACCGGCCATGACGTAGAAGGACCGCCCTGTCGCGACGTAGAGCATGCCGATAAAGATGCCAAAGAGGAGTAGCGATGCCCCGAGGTCCCGCTGATAGATGAGGACGAGAAACGCCGCTCCGGCTGCGATGAGAACAGGTCCGAGGTGGCGGGGCTCAGGGAACCTGAACGGTCCGATCTTGCGGTCCACAACAGACATCGCTTCAGCCCGCTCAGCCAGGTAGGAGGCGAGGAACACGGTCATCAGCACTTTCGCCAGCTCCCCGGGCTGGAAGCTCAGTACGCGACTCGTGCCGGGTACATCGATGCGAACCCACAAGCGCGATCCGTTGACGGTTGCTCCGTGTATCGGCCACGCATCCGGGAGCAGTGGCAGGAGAAGGAACCCGACTCCGATCGCAAGGATGACATATCGATACTGCCTCAGAACGGTGACACCCGATTTGCGCAAGGCCCAAAGTAGGACGGCTCCGGAGGCCGCGGCGACGAGTAGGGACCAACGTTGCAGGGCGGCCATGTGGCTGTCGATTCTGTATATCTCGATGAACCCGATGGCCGTAAGGAATGATGCGATCGGTAGGAGCAGGCTTGACGCACTTGTTGCCCAACGGATGATCGCGACCTGCATCCCGCCGAAGGACGCGGCAAAGGCAAGAAATGTCAGGGCAACTTGTGCGTTGAGCCAGCTTCCGCGCGTGAACTCTACGATTGCCACCCCGATGGCAGCGAGGAGAGCGGCGGCTGTGATGAGGCCGGCTTCGGCCTTCCGGGTCATGCTATTGCGTCGATCACGACGGCGGTCGTGTTGTCAACGCCTCCTGCTGTGTTCGCGTGCTCGATGAGTGACCACACCGTTGCTTCGACGCCCTCACCGGCAGCCATGATCTGTTTGATCCCAAAGTCGGACACCATGGTGGTGAGTCCGTCTGAGCACAGCAACAGCCGGTCACCATCGTGCAAGGCGATCGACCGTGTATCGACGCCGACGGTACCGAGGCCGAGAACCCTCGTGATGAGGTGTCTGTGCGGATGGTGCTCCGCTTCAGCAGGCGTGATGCGCCCGAGTTCGATCAGTTCGTTGACGAGTGTGTGATCGGTCGTGATCTGGGACAGGTCGTCGTCCCTGAGCAGGTATGCTCGACTGTCGCCGACGTGTGCGAAGTCCGCTGTGCCGTCGCTCGTGAGTCTGACAAGGGTGAGGGTTGTGCCCATCCCGAGAAGTGAGGAGTCCTCCTTGACTGCCTTAGAGACGGCATCATTTGCCAGCTGGACACGATTCTCGGGTGTTGTCTCATCGGACGCCCCGGGTGCAGAGGCGATCTCGACCGCGATACTCGAAGCGATCTCGCCCGCAACCGCCCCACCCATCCCATCGGCGACCATGAGGATGACGGGGCCACTCGAGGATCCAGAAGAGGTGGGAAACAGAGAGTCCTCATTGCCATCGCGAACTCTCCCGACATGTGTGCCCGTACCCCAGATGTAATTCATCTCACCTCGAGAATCGTCTTTCCGATCTGCACCGTATCGCCCCGAGTGACAGAAGTAGGGCTCGTCACCCGTCGTCCGTTCACGTATGTTCCATTCGTGCTTCCGAGATCGTGGACGACGACCTGGCCGTCCTGGATACCTACTCGAGCATGGAATTCGGATGAGTATGGATCAGAGATCCGTATATCGGCATCCGGAGATCTGCCGATGACATGGCCCTGGGGACGTATCCGCACCCTCTCCGTCTCAGTGTCGCCCGTAAGGATCACAAGTTCGACGGCGGTGCCCTCCGTTCGCGCACCAGGGTTCGAGCCGACATGGCTGCGAATCGACCGTGCGACCTGCCACAGGAAGAGGAACAGAAGAAGAAGGAACAACAACTTGATGATGTTGAAGAACAGGGCGGGCATGTCAGAAGATGGGCCGATATGTGAAGGCAAGATTGCCGAGCATCACCGTGTCGCCCACATTGACGGACGCGGGTTTCTCTGTGAGCTTGACGCCGTTGAGATACGTCCCGTTTGCGGATCCAAGATCCTGGATCATCGTTGCTCCATCCTGACGGTACATGATGACATGATGGCGCGAAACCTCCTGATTCGCGATCCGAATATCGCTGTCGAGTGCTCGTCCTATGAGTGTTCGATTGAGAGAGATGGCCAGGACGGCGGAGCCATCTGCTGCGATCAGCTGGCCCCATGGCGGAGTCGATGAGATGGCGTTCGTTCCCTCGACTTCGAGGATGCCGCGTGGCACGTCGTCAGTGGTCGTGATCTGGATAACCACAGAGCCGACCAGACGCCAGCCGTGCTCTGCAGCAAATTCGGTGACAACGTTGGTGAGCTCCAGCACGAGTTGGTCACGGTCGATGGATTCGTCGACATCGGCTGGATTCAGATGGACAACGAGATCGTTCGGGACCTCGGGTCCGGCGATGGTGTCGTTGGCGAGAAACTCGAGCTGTCTCACGAGTCTGCTCGCCATGTCGATGGGATGCATCTTTCCACGAAAGACGGACGCGCTTGCGCCGTCTGCCAGCTTCTCAAGTCTCCGTTCAAGCCCCCGTGCGAGATTCATGATGGCCAGCCTACGGCTGGTCGAAATTTGATACCAGAACGTTTGCCTGGCTTAAAGGCGCCGGAAGCAGAGACGAATAGCCGGCCATCATCAGCATCAGGGACCTGGCTTCTGGCATCTGTGATCCTTTTCCGGGTAACCTTCCGATTCGACGCGTGAGTGGCGGAATTGGCAGACGCGCAGGATTCAGGTTCCTGTGAGGTAACACTCGTGAGGGTTCAAGTCCCTCCTCGCGCACTATGGCGTATCGGGCCTACAGGTCGGACCGTCGTTTTCGCAGGCGACGCTGGCTGTTGATCGTCGTTTCTCTGGCAGCGGTCATTGCAGTGATCGCCCTTTTGGTGTCCCGCCAGACGGAGCAACGCGGAGCAGTGGAATTCTTCGCGGCCGCGGACGAATCGTCCGATCTTCATGTTCGAGCGTCGGCAGATCTTGAGTCCGCCCTGTCATCCATCGGGGTGATCGACAGGCAGGACCTCACTCGAAGACTTGCAAAGGTCGCGGAGACCGCCTCGGCGGCTGATCTGGTCCTCGTTGTCGATGTCCCTGCCCGAATTGGTGAGAGTTATGGCACGATGGCCACGGCCTCATCGGAGTGGAAGAACGGAGCAGCGGAGTTGAATTCGACGATTGGCGCCATCATGGACGGAACCTTGGTTGAAGGCGCGTTCGCACAACTCCAGGCATCCCTCGACCGGCTTCGAGTCGGTGATGCGGCCTATTCGCTCTTTCTTGGGTCCATATCGTCTCTTCCCGAGGACATCGATGTACCTCCCCTGATGCCGGTTGTGTATATCAATCCTGATGCGCAGGATCCCCTGCTCTACGATGCCCAGACATTGGTACTGCGCATCCAGACCTCATATGACCTCAGTCCGCACCACGATGTTGCCGTGACAGCGATGACCGATCCCAAGCCCGTCGGTGAGAGTGGGGGGATTCCGGTAGTTCCCCTCTCGGAGACGATCGACGTCGTGGTGATCGTCTCCAACGAGGGCAACGAGGACGAGACATCAGTGACGGTGACCCTCGATCTGTTCAATATCGACACGGGTGCCACATCGACGGCCGGTAGGAATGTCAGGAATCTCGCTGCGGGTGCGTCAACCACCGTGACGTTTGGAGATATGGACATCACACCAGGCGGTTTGTATCAGGCGAAGGTGACGGTCACAATCGAGAACGACATCGACCCTGACAACGACATGTGGGAAATGATCTTTATCTGGAGAGCTGAATCGTGAGCGCTGCCCTCATCGTTGCTGTGCTACTCACAGTCGTGCTTGCCATCTGGCAGACGATTCAGATCCAAGCTGTGCGCAGGAAGGTTGATGCCGTACCCCACGATGGAAACATCGTCGCGCTGCTTCGATCGATCGATGAGAGGTCGAAGACAAATAGCGCGGCGGTCGAAGCAGTCTCCAAACGTGTGACCGAGCTCGAGGGCCGGTTGCCATATGCGATCAGCTATCTCGGTGTGGTTGCGTACAACGCGTTTGGCAACATCACGGGAAACCAGTCGCGGTCGATCGCGTTGCTGAACCAGCGCGCTGATGGCCTGGTCATCACGCTGCTCGCTTCGAGGGAGGAGACCGTGTTCTACACCAAGGAAGTTCGTGCTGGCAGGGGCGTCGAGGAGCTCTCACCAGAGGAACGGGCTGCAGTCGATCGTGCAATAGGCCGGTAACCTCGTGACATGATCGACATTGCGAATCTCAGGGAGCGACGTGGCGAGCTCGGCAGATCCCTTGCCCGCAGAGGCATCGACATGGATCTCGATGCCCTTTTCGATCTCGATGAGCGCCGGAGGGAGAGCCGGACGACCGCAGAGGAGATTCGTAGCAGGCAGAACACGATCGGCAAGTCGATCTCCGCTCTCGACGGCGATGAGAAGCAGGCGGCGATCTCTCAGGCTGGTGAGCTCTCCGAGGAATACAAGACGGTGCTCGCCATGGCCGATGACCTGGACGAGCAGTTCGATGCACAGTGGATCACCCTTCCGAACATGACCGATCCAACCGCTGCCGATGGGTTGGAGGAGGAGGACGCCGTGGAGCTCCGGCGGATCGGGGAGCAACCATCGTTCGACTTTGAGACGAAGGACCATGTTGATCTCGGTGTTGGTCTCGACGTCATAGACATAGAACGCGCCGTGAAGATTTCGGGCAGTCGATTCGGACTGAAGAAGGGCAAGCTCGCTGTGCTTGAGATGTCTCTCATGAGGTGGGCAATAGACAACCTCTCCGGTCACGGGTTCACTCCCGTCATGCCTCCGGTACTGGTGCGTGAGGAAGCACTCTTCGGAACGGGGTTCTTCCCCGGGGATCGCGAACAGGTGTACTCGGTACGTGAGGATGACCTGTACCTCGTTGGCACGTCCGAGGTCTCTCTCGCAGCAATGCATGGCGACGAGATCTTCGATGTCGATGCCCTGCCGCTGCGCTACGTCGGCTTCTCAACGTGCTTCCGTGTCGAAGCCGGTACCTATGGCAAGGACACCAGAGGACTCTTCCGAGTTCACCAGTTCGACAAAGCTGAGATGTTCTCTTTCGTCGAACCCGACGTGTCCCGCGATGAGCACGATCTGCTTCTTGCGAGGGAGGAGGAGCTCGTTCAGGCGCTCGAGTTGCCATATCGCGTGGTGAACGTGGCTGCTGGTGACCTCGGTTCCTCGGCATACAAGAAGTATGACATCGAGGCGTGGTTCCCCGGTCAGGAGAGGTACCGCGAGATAACCTCAACGTCGAACACCACGGATTATCAGGCCCGTCGCCTGAAGATCCGTTTCAAGGACGACGGAGGCGTCAACCGATTTGTGCACATGCTCAACGGAACCGCTGTGACACCGCGCCACCTCATCGCACTTCTCGAGAACCATCAACAGGCCGATGGATCCGTCCGGATCCCCGAGGCCCTTGTTCCGTACACGGGGTTTGAAGTGCTCGCTGCCCAATGAGCAACGGCAGGGTCTTCTCAGATATCGCGGGCCGGTACGACCGATTGAATGCCATTCTCTCCCTCGGGCAGGATCAGAAGTGGCGCAGTACGGTTGTGTCCCGTCTACCCGAGGGTCGCCTCCTTGATCTGGGGGCAGGGACAGGGGCTGCGAACGAGATCTTTGGCAGGAGGGAAGTTGTTGCGCTCGACCCGGCTCCCGAGATGCTCTCGTTCAACGATGCTCCGTCATGCGTCGTCTCCGTCGGAGAACATCTGCCCTTCGAGGATGGCACATTCGACGCCGTCTTCTCAGCCTATGTGTTTCGGAACCTTGACTCTGTCGACCGGACGATGTGTGAGATCGCGCGCGTGTTGAAACCGGGTGGCATGGCAGGGATCGTGGATCTTGGTCGCCCAACCGGAGAGATCACATCGAGATTGCACCGTGTGGGTACGTCGATCGTCCTCCCCCTCGCAGGATTCGCCATCGGAGCGAGAGACGAATACGTATATCTCCACCACACCCTCGACAAACATCCATCGCCGGAGGAGTTGCTCGCGAACACGCCCCTCGAGCTGACTGATACCTGGCGTCTCGGCCCAATGGGTTTCGTGTGGGCAGCCTTGCTGACCAAGTCGGAAGATCGTATCGAGTAGTACGTGATTTGTTCCTGGGCGGTGGTCTCGCCGAGAAAACCGTGCACCCGCCTTCGAATGCTCGGACATCGTCGCATTCTGGACGATCGACTCCGCCAAGGCGACCCCGTCACACCCGGAGCTGACCCGCTTAGGGCTGCTTCCTTCCGGACCTGACCCGATTCACGACGCTCCGCCGCAACGGGACCTTGCCATCAACATCGACCGAACCAGCGCTGACCCGACATCGTCACACCCTCGGGCGGGGATTCAGCTCCGCATGAAGAGGATTTCGGACAGAGGGCACCCCTAGTGCCCCACCTAGCACGGTAGGTGAAGGGTAATGGTCGGGTCACGGTTTACGGCTCACGGAAGCTGCGATGAAGGAATGCATCCGCTTCCTCGCGTCTGCTGCGATTGTTGTCGGAAAGGCGTCGAATGCGTGGACACCGCCCGGGTAGATCGCCAGCTCCGTGTCGTTGCCTGCGGCGAGCCAGCGTGTCGCCATGAACAAGGAGTCGTCGATCAGGGGATCCCACGTCCCGACGGAGAACAAGGCGGGGGGCATGTCGTGAAGCTCGCCGTAGAGGGGGGAGAAGTCAGGATCGTCCATTGCGATCTTCTGTCCCGCGACATAATGCTCACCGAACCATGTCATCGTGTCCGGCTCAAGAACGAGTCCCTCGGTTTTCCAATGTCGCATGGAGGGCGTTCCGTGGGGCAGATAGGAGCCATAGACAAGATTCGCCCCGAGCCAATCGACGTAGCCGACGTCGTCTCGAACGTTGAGCAACGTGGCAGCCACAAGGTTGGCGCCCGCAGACTCGCCTCCGATCGTGAACTGGTTCGTACCGAACACAGTCTCTCCCTCGTCGATCAACCACTTCGCAGCAGCTGTGCAGTCCTCGACTCCGGCGGGGTAGGGGTGTTCCGGTGCAAGGCGATAGTCGACTGAGACCACGGTCACTCCCGCTGCTTCAGCCATGGCTTCGTTTTGCACATCGCTCAGGTCGGCAGCACCGAGAACCCAGCCACCTCCGTGGATGTGGAGGTAGACGCCGTTGGACTGCCCGGTGTT
>JAZFUH010000036.1:0-3292 GCA_036447125.1 Acidimicrobiia bacterium
CGCATAGGGAGCCATCAACGTGCCCGGAATGCCTGTGGCGATGAGATCGGCCATCTGCCTGTCCTCGACGGCACCGAGGAACTGCTGGGCGTTGAGGGCGGGACCGAGTCCGCCTTGTGCGTCGATTCCGTGACACTGGGAACAGCCTTCGTCGTAGATAGCCTCACCCTGGATGGCCAAACCGGTCCGGTAGACCTCGTTGGCGTGAGCTCGCCTCCCCGGCTCCATGATCCGATATATCGGAAACGCCAGGACGAACAAGAGCATGAGGACGACGCCCCAACGCATCCAACGGTTCGTTGATGCTTCGAGCTCGGGATCGTCAAGGTATGGCGGTGTTGTCATCAGTGACCCTCCGCGACACATGGTTTGCCGGACGGCTCATCGATGCTCTCGGATCCCAGTCGCGGTCCGCTGATGATCACGGCGGTGTCGATCACGATGTTGTCGTCCTCGATCGTGACAGCGAAACGATCCATGCCGCGGGGCGCCGGACCGGCGCGATGTTCTCCGACCCGATTGAAGGTCGTGCCGTGGCAGGGACATTCGAACTCCCCTGCCGATTCGCACCAGGGAAGGCGACAGCCGAGATGTGGACACCTTGACCACAGCGCAACGACTTCCCCCTCGTGTCTCGTGAGATAGGTTCGGGCCGCTGGGACGAGCAGGACACCTTCTTCGGGCACCAGGTCCGGAGGACCGGCTTTGACCTTCCCACCGAACCCGATCGGGATGGTTGGCTGGAGAAAGTCCCACGATGTCCATACCGCTGCTCCGGCGATGGCTGCGAAGCCGAACTTCCACAGTTTCGAGAGGAAGTTTCGTCGATCGATCGTTGAGGTCATAGCTCGCCGTACCACCCGTCTCGCCAAGGCCACACCCAGTCCCAGTCCGGCCCGCGAAATGCAAACCCGACGACCGTCAGCAGGATCCACAGGACCAAGAAGATCGAGAAGGTCCACACCGCGACTTTCCGCGCGCTAGCCGTCAGAGCGGGGTTGCGGTCAATGTATGGCAGCGCCACCAGTCCGATCGCGATGAAGCCAGGGACAAGCACTCCGGCGACCAGCGGGTGAAACTGCGACAGGAGCTCTTGGAGGCCGATGAAGTACCACGGGGCCTTCTCCGGGTTGGGTGTCACGGCCGGGTTGGCGATCTCGCGGAGCGGGGCGTTGAACATCAGAGACACAGCGAGCACAATCACGAGGACGACGAGAACAGCAACCGCGTGACGGACCAGGAGGTGGGGCCACGTCATCACGAGTTGCTGCCGGTGTGGTTCCTTGGTCGTCCCCGCGGCAGGTATTCCCGGTACCACACCGAGAACGCGCTTCTCTTCGAATGTCTTCGGTTCCTCAGACATCGGAGTCCCTTTCCGCATCGAGCGTGCTGTCCTTGCGCCAGCGCCACAGATGGACGACGATGACGAGCACGGCAATCGTCGGTAGGACCGCGACGTGCAGGACGTAGAACCGCAGCAGCGTGGCCGAGCTCACCTGCGGACCTCCCAGGAGCAGCCGTGAAATCTTGTCGCCAACCAGGGGGACGAACCCGGCGATCGCGGTGCCGACGGTGACCGCCCAATACGCGAGCTGATCCCACGGCAGCAGGTATCCGGTGAATGAAAGAAGCAGCGTCAGCATGAGCAGCACGACGCCGATGACCCAATTGAACTCGCGTGGCGGCTTGTACGCCCCTCGGTAGAACACTTTGGCCATGTGGGCGACGACGGTGACGACCATGAGGTGAGCCGACCAACGGTGGATGTTGCGCATGAGCTGCCCGAATCCGACCTGGGTCTGGAGAACTTGGATGTCACCGTATGCGGACGTCGGTGTGGGCACGTAGAAGAACATGAGGTAGATGCCTGACACCACGAGCGACGCGAAGAGCGTCATCGAGGCCACACCCAGGTACCACGAGTAGCGGAAGAGAAGCTCCTCACGACGCACCTTGACGGGATAGATGTGCAGGAAGAAGTTCGACCAGTGGGCTCCGGCCCGTTCCCGCCTCGTATTTCTCGCCGGTATGCGAAACATGGATCGACCGATGACCGTGTTTCTCACTCGTTCAAAGAGAGATGGCTTCATGCAACACCTCCGACAAGGATCGGCACCTCTTGCGGTACTCCGAGCCCAGACCATGTGCCCATGCTCAGGGCTCGGCTCGGACAGCGATCGATGCACAGCGCACATCGAATGCAACGGGATTCGTCGAGGAGCAGAACGGTCGCACCAGGGTCGCCGTTGATCTGGGAGGCAGGCACGAGGGAGATGACGTCGAGCGGGCACACGTCGGCGCACAACCCGCAGAGAACGCAGGAGTCGACGTCGAGCAGGATGTTCAGGAAGCATCTGAGGCAGCGGCTTGCCTCAAGGCGCGCCTCTGCTTCGGAGAACCCGGTCTCCACCTCCTGAAGCCCGATGCGTCGGTGTGTCGGAAGTGAAGGGATCGCGACTCGATCCCTCTCGTCATAGCGATCCGACTGGCGGTGGAAGCCTTCGACGATCGTCATCGTGCCCGGCCGCCGAGTCGCAGTGATGTCGTCAGGTGCCAACGCGGTGTGGATCGAAGCTGCAGCCCGTCGCCCGTCGGCTACGGCATCGATGAGAATGCGAGGCCCGAATGCAGCATCCCCGCCAGCCCACACTCTCGAAAGTGACGTTCGCAGCGTCTTCGGATTCACTGCGATCGTCCCGCGGGGCGAGATCTCTGGACCGTCGACGCCCAGGCTCTCCAAATCGACGGCCTGTCCAATGGCAAGGATCACCGAGTCGGCATCGATGACCTGGATGTCTCCCCGGTCGAACTCGGGGCTGAATCGCCCGTCGTCATCGAAGACCCGAGTCACGCCCACCGTCATGAGCGCTGATGCTCGACCGACCTCGTCGGTCAGGACGGCATGCGGCCCCCGCCTGTGAACGAATCGGATTCCCTCCTCTTCGGCCTCCTCGATCTCGAACTCGTCCGCAGGCATCTCACCTCGCGCTTCGAGCGAGATGATGGTTACCTCCGTCGCGCCGGCGCGAAGGGCGCTCCGCGCGACGTCAATCGGGTATCCGGACTGTTCGTCCTCATTCGAGACGTCGACCGGCTCCGGTCTCATCTTCTCCAGGTAGGCGGCTGATCGGAGGGCTGTCCTTGCAGCATCCATCGCGACGTTCCCTCCACCAATGACAACGACCTTCTCTCCTACATCGACGTGGAACCCGCGGTTGACATTGAGCAGGAATTCCAGTGCCTTGAAGACGCCATCGAAGTCGTGACCGGGAATGTCGAGGTCGCGACCCTG
>JAZFUH010000037.1:0-4459 GCA_036447125.1 Acidimicrobiia bacterium
TTCGTGTGCAAGGACCATCGCGTCACGCTCCGGGCGATTCGGATGCCGAGAAACGATCGCATACCTGTCCCCGGTCCTGGCATAGCCGTCCTGGCTCGTCGCCAGTGCCTGTGCCGTGAGCACCACGGCGATGTCGACACCCTCGAGCGAAATCGATACCTCTGCCGCGTCGAGCAACTCGCTCACCGAATCCAACTCATCGGGTGAGTCCCACTCAACGGTGCGCACTGTGAGCAGATGGATGTGGACGCCCCTGAACAGGCTCGCCGCGGCGGCGATCATCTTGCTCGCTGCGGCTCCTGAGCCATCTCCGAATTCGGTCAACCACTCCTCATCCATCGCCACCACGATCCGGGTGGAGTCGACCACGAAGGCAGCCTCGTGGTCAGGGAGGGCGAGGGCTTGACCACACACGAGAGAAGGTGCGGCGACCTCAGATGGCATCCAATCCGAGGCCGCGCGAGCGGCAACGGCCGCAACTGCGAGCCCGACAGCAGGGAGTACAAGCAGTGAAACCAAGAACCGAAGCCTCTGACCGCTCATCTTTCGTTGTCTTCCGTTCGAATCGGCAATACACCAATGCTGCGAGACCCAACGCTAGTGGTGTGTCGCCTCGCACAATCGCCGAGGCACAAGCACGATCTTCGGTGCCTCCATCACTCCGGCCGTGAGTGTGAGCTATGTCGTTGTGTGAGCCCGATCTTCCGTTCGTCGCAATGCGAGTCGAGAACCGCCGACGGTGGCGGTGAAGAACGCCGTCACCCCGATCGAAACCCAGTAGAACAGTTCGGATCCTGAATAATTGCCCGCGACCCGCTGTCCAACAAACACCGCGAGCAGCAGAGCGGGCACCATCACCAGCGGCCACACCATCTCCAGCCGGGAATCGAGACGGCTTGCGACAAGCCAGCCGAGCCATCCCAAGGCAAGGAACGTAGCGCCCACCAAGCGGCCGAAGAACGTTTCTGCACCAGCCCAACCAAAGATCGTATCCAGCGTGAAGTCTGGGGCCAGCAGAAACGATACGCCATACGCCACGAACACAACCGCCTGAATCCTCAGAATCATTGCCATTCTCTCCATGTCGATACTCCTCTGGATTGCCGCTGTACGTCACGCAACCTCGGTGCTGTCGCCCGGACACATTGATCAACATGCAGGTGACGCAGCGCCAAACGGCTGCAACCGCGATACTGTGAAGATGCCGGTGGACTGTCAATGATCCGGATAGACCAGCGTTGTGATGTGTACGTATCAAGCCCCGGGATGCCTCAGCTACCGTTCGATTCCGAGCGATGCGCAACTCGCCCTACCTGCCACATTCGATCTGGCTGGTGACCCGTCCGCTTCAGATGGCCCGTGCTGGTCGGGGACCGGTCATCGGGAGGCGCGGATCCGTGGGAAGCTCCTCGAGTACACCCCTGACCCAGGCGTGCTTGGGGTCGTCGCAGAACCGCCATGCCCTCTCGGGGGATGGACCGGCCATCACATTGAGGTAGTACATGTGGTGTTGCGGAGTCGCCGCTGCCGGACCATGAAAACCTCTCGGGACGAGATAGACGTCCCCGTCATGCACGGTCAACGTGTCATCGATCTCGCCATCCTCGGTGAAGCACTTGAAGAGCCCGAATCCGTCCTCACCATCGATCCGGAAGTAGTAGATCTCCTCGAGCTCGATCTCGGTCTCGGTCGTCTCATCGTGCTTGTGCGGCGGGTAGGACGACCAGTTCCCCTCGGGGGTCAGCACCTCGACCGCAATGAGTTTGTCTGCATCGGCAACATCCGCACTCAAGAAATTGTTGATCTGGCGTGTCCCGACTCCCCCTCCCCTGACCTCGACCTGTACATCGTTCGCTGCCACCCGGTACGGGTCGATGCGCCTGGTCGCTTCGGCTGTGCACAGAGCGACCTGCAGCGGCCCCTTCGCTGTTATCCGGATACCCGCGTCGATCGGCACGTAGGCGAAATCGGTGACTGCACTGAAGACCCCGTCCCTGCCCTCGAGGTTGAAGGTGTGCGTCTCGACCTCGACCGTCAGACCGCCGGAGAGCGGCAGTATCGCCATCTCGGTGGTCCCCGTCGCGAACTCATGACTTGTGCCTGCGGCAAGGCTCAGGATGCGGAGCCCGGAGTACCGCCACCCTGCCAGGCTTGCGGAGATATCCACTGAGGCCACTCCGCTGCTGCCCGATTGCGCCGGATGGAAACGTCTAGCCACTCTCTCCTCCTTCGAGCAACTCGGCCGCTCGCTTCATGGCAGCCGGTGATCCGATACCCGGTTCACAGGTCACTTGCCAGACGCTCCAGGAATGAGAAACTCCGCTTTGCAGCAACGATAGGTCCCTCACCCGCGTCGGGTTCGGAATCCAGGACCATGTCTTGCTCGATAACGTACCAGCCCTCGTAGCCCTGGACCTCGAGGGCGGCAACGAAGCCGCCAATGTCCACGCCGCCATCTCCCAGCGGGAGAAACAAGCCATCGATCACTGCCTGACGGAACGCCAGGTCGCCGGAGCGGACCCGTACCGCCAGACTCTCATCGAGATCCTTGAGGTGGACGTGGGCTACCCGACCGGCTGAAACCTCTGCAATGGCGACCGGACCAGCATCGGCCAGGGCGAGATGCCCGGTGTCGATGCACAGTTCCACGCTGGATCGGTTGAGCACACGTTCGACATGATCTTGGCTCACGACTGCCATACCCCAGTGAGGGTGGAGCGCCGTCCTCAAACCATGTCTCGACGCGATCTCCATCGTTCGATCAAGACTCGTGAAGAAGGTGTTCCATTCGGCCTCGGTGAGGTCGATCTGGTGGTCATAACCAGGATGATGTGAGTCAGGTCCGAGCACCATGACCGGAGCGCCGGTACCCGCAAGAGTCGCTGCCGCACGATCCACGTACTCCATGTTTTCCGATACCAACTCGGTTCGATGGAGCACAGCAGGCACGAAGCCTCCCACAAGGGAGAGTTCGAATCGATCAAGGAGAACTCCCAACTCCTCGCCGCTTTCAGGCAGATAGCCCTCGGGCCCGAGCTCCGTGGCAGACAGGCCGATCTGCTGCATCTCACCGAGTACACGCTCGGGATCCATCAGATGACCCCAACCGGGAGAGCCGTCCACCCCCCAGGTGATGGGAGCGCCGGCGATACGATCCAAAAACGTCATGCCATTTCCTCCAGAGCCACGATTCGCCCTTCCCTGGCTGAGATCGTGCAAGCCTCAGCGATAGCAAGAGCGGTTCGTGCGTCGCGTACCGTGCATTCATTCTGTTCACCGTTGAGGACCATTGCGAGGAACGCATCCATCTCGCGGGTGTAGGTTTCGCCGAAGCGTGGTATCCACTCGGTATACGGGTCGACCGGATGGGGTACACCCGGTTGGACCGACCGCAGAGGTGTGCGAGAGTCGAGACCGACCGCGACCGAGTCCTTCGTGCCGAAGACCTCCATGCGAACGTCGTATCCAACGGGATCCTGACGCGATCCGCAGAGCACGGCGAGTGTACCGTCGTCAAGCCAGAGGGTCACTGCGGTTTGGGCGTAGTCGTCGAACTTTGCGAACCAGTCGAATCCCTTGGTGGCGCCCGCCGCATGAACACGAACCACCTCTCTCCCGGTGACGAAGCGGAGAATGTCGAATTCATGGATCAACTGGTCGATGAACTCACCACCTGAGCGCGCAATGTACTCCTCGCTCGGCAGCTCATGATCATGGTGCTGCCCAATGACGAGCGTGACCGTTCCCAGGCTGCCGTCAACCACCATGTTGCGCGCCGAACGGTAGCCCGTGTCGAACCGGCGATTGAATCCCATCTGCACCGGCACATCACCCTGGGATACGATCCTGACTGCCCGGTCTGCTTCGGTGAGGTTCATGGCCAACGGCTTCTCACACAGCGTCGGTACCTCGTGCCCAACGGCAAGCTCGATCAGGTCAACGTGCATGTCCGCGGGAGTACAGATGACGACCGCATCCACTGATTCGAGGAGCTCGACCGGCCCCGGGGATGCTTCCCCCATACACGCCGCCGCCAGGCGCTTGGATTGAGCAGGTACGACGTCGGTCACGACAATGACGGAAACATCACGATGACGACGCAGATTCTCGGCGTGAATCGCGCCGATTCGCCCCGCGCCGATGATGCCTACCCTCACGAAAACCTCCCCTGTACGCGGTCCGGTGCAGGTTGATTGGAACGTTCCAACATTCTCGGATATACTCTACGGCAGATTGAGGTCAAAGCGTTGCGAGGCGTTGTTTCTTGTCCTGGGAACCTCGAGCGACGACCTCGTGTCTTGATTCGAGTGAATCCGACCGATTCGGCGAATCGATGCCAGGGTCTCGCTGCGTGGCAGTTCCTGCGCTCATGACCAACGATGAACAAGGAGTGACGATGGAGACAGTGCGGCTCACCACAGGGCAGGCGATCGTGCGATGGGTGATCGCTCAGCGCACC
>JAZFUH010000038.1:0-2296 GCA_036447125.1 Acidimicrobiia bacterium
CGGACTGAACGATGCCGCGCTGCTCGATGAGGCGTTGTCTGCCCTGCTCGCGAGCCATCGATCTGCTGAGATCGGTGCGTCCTATGCGGCATACGATGATCAGCCGATCGGCGAGAAGGACGCGTGGGGTGATCTGACGTCGTTCCATGAAGCGGCAGCAAAGGCATGACCTCTGTCCCGATGCGAGGCGAGGTGTGGTGGTGTGAACTGCCCGAGGTATCGCGGCGTCCCGTCGTCGTTTTGTCGCGTGATGACGCGATCCCGAGGCTTCGGCGTGCGATTGTTGCGCCATGCACGACCACGATCAGAGAGTTGGAGAGCGAGGTCCCACTCGAACCAGGGGAAGATCCTGTGCCCCTGCGCTCCGTTGCGAACCTCGATTCAGTCGAGAACGTGTCGATTGCAACGCTCACCGATCGCCTTGGCCGTCTCAGCGACCTTCGCATGCGGGAAGTGTGCAGTGCGCTGGCCGTCGCCGTCAACTGCCAGGCCTGAGCTCGCCACTTACACCTGAACCCAGGGTTCAGGTGTAAGTGGCGTTTCCTAGGAGCAGCCTTTGGAGTCGCCGCAGTTGAGGCAGCGGTAGCACGAGCCGTTGCGGATCGTGATATGGCCACACGTGTCACACAGGGGTGCATCACCCATTTGTTCTGCGAGCACGGCTTGAACGGCCGCAGCTTGAACGTCCTGGATCGAGTGCGGGGTTCGGGGTGCAACGGTGGCCGCCACCCGTGCAACGGACGTCTCTGGCGCAGGCTCTGATCCATTGTCGGCGAATCTCGCCGCCCGAACCTGTGCCTCGATGTCCCGTTCCATCGCAGCTTCCGTCAGGTCGAGTTGAAGTCCTGCATCAACCGCGGCGCCCTTCGGCGGCTCGGGTAGATCGCCCGTTCGGTCCGGCGGAACCTGGGCAAGCTCGTCCCTGTGGAGGTATTCGATTCCGAGTGCCCTGAAGGTGTAGTCGATGATCGAGTTCGCCATCTTGACGTTCGGATGCCCCTCTACCATCCCACGTGGCTCGAATGTCTGGAACGTGAACGTGTCGACGTACTCCTCGAGCGGAACACCGTACTGAAGTCCCTTGCTCACCGCTATGGCGAAACAACTGAGAATGCCGCGAAGTGTTGCGCCTTCCTTTGCGAGGTCAAGGAAGATCTCGCCGAGGGTGCCGTCCTCGTACTCGCCTGTCCGAAGGAACACCTTGTGACCACCGATCCGTGCCTCCTGGGTGAACCCGACTCGCCGCGATGGCAGAAGGAACCGGGGTCTTGGCATGGCCTCGTACGCCTCTGACGGGGACATGCCCGGCCGGTACATCCCGGCGAAGATGTCGACCTCGCGTTCGATCGCAGCGGTGACCTCATCGGGTTCCTCGTCAGAGGTTCCTTCATCGGACGTGGATGACAGTGGTTGGGATGCCTTTGAGCCATCCCTGTAGAGCGCTATCGCCTTGAGTCCCAGCTCCCAGGACATCTGGTAGGACTCCTTGATGTGTTCGACGGTCGCCTCGTTTGGCATATTGATCGTCTTGCTGATCGCACCGGAGATGAATGGCTGTGCCGCAGCCATCATTTTGATGTGGCCGATGTGATGGATGTAGCGCCTGCCGTTCTTGCCGTTCTTGTTGGCTGTATCGAAGATCCGGAGGTGCTCGTCGCGAAGTCCTGGAGCGCTCTCGATGGTTTGGTGGCCGCAGATGATGTCGTTGGCCTCGTCGATCTCGCTGTCTGAGAATCCGAGCGCTGACAACATGTTGAACCCGAGGCCGTTGTACTCCTCCGCGGTGAAGCCGAGGCGCTGCATCGTTGTTTCGCCGAGTGTCCATTGGTTGAACGCGAACCCGATCTCGAACACGCCTGGAAGGGTCGCTTCGATCCTGCCGAGATCCTCGCTTGTGAATCCCTTTGCGCGGAGTGTCTCAGTGTTGATCCCCGGCGCTCCATCAAGGCTCATGGTGCCCACGACGAAGTCGATGATGCCCTTGATCTCTGGGTCGCCATACCCGAGGTGTGCAAGTGCAGGGGTGATGGACTGGTTGGCGATCTTGAAGTAACCACCACCGGCGAGCTTCTTGAACTTGACAAGAGCAAAATCGGGTTCAACACCTGTCGTGTCACAATCCATCAGCAGTCCGATTGTTCCTGTTGGCGCTAGACACGTGGACTGTGCGTTGCGGTAGCCGTGTTCCGTGCCGAGGCTCACAGCGGTGTCCCACGCATCGTGAGCGAAGGCGAGCATGTTCGGTGGACACACGTCCTGGTCGATGCCGACAACGGTGTGGCCGACGGCGTCGTAC
>JAZFUH010000039.1:0-4448 GCA_036447125.1 Acidimicrobiia bacterium
CGCCAAGAACTTCCTCTCGAGCCTCTGTCCGCTTCACGACACCCGCGTGATGTAGTCGCCCGTCCGGGTGTCCACCTTGACAACGTCACCTTCGTCCACAAACAGCGGTACCTGGATGACTCGTCCTGTCGAAAGTGTCACTGGCTTCGTTGCTCCTGAGACCCGGTCGCCTTTGACGCCGGGTTCTGCGAAGGTCACATCGAGCTCCACGGATGCGGGCAGCTCGATGTCGATCGGCGTTCCCTCGAACATGGCTATTCGCACGACCATGCTCTCAGGCATGAAGTCGACAACACCTCCGACAAGTTCTTCGGACAAGGGGATCTGCTCGAATGTCTCTCCATCCATGAAGTTGAAGCCCATGTCGTCCCGGTAGAGGTACGTGAAATCCCTCCGGTCGATCGTCGCCTTCGGCACGTTCTCGCCTGCCCTGAAGGTCTTGTCGAGAACTGCGCCTGTGCGCACGTTCTTCAACTTCATGCGTACGAAGGCCTTGCCCTTGCCCGGTTTCACATGCTGATAGTCGACGACAGAGAACAGACCCTCGGGCAGGTTCAGAGCCATGCCGGGCTTCACATCGTTGGTCGAGATCATCTGTCGATTCCTCCATCATCTGAACCGGCCTGATCAGGCGAGGCCGATCCCCTCGAATGCAGCCCGTACGGTAGCGTCGTCAGCGTGTACCAGCTGTGGGACGCAGAAGTCCTCGAGAAGCACCATTCGGAGGCCTTCGGCGTCGCGTTTCTTGTCTCTCTCCATCTGGGCACGAACTGCTTCCGGTTTCGCGTCACCAGCAGTGACCGGCAGCCCGACGTCTCTCAGGATGGCTCTTTGGCGTTCCTCTCCCGTGAAGCCGAACATCGCGCGTGAGGCTGCTCCCGCGGCAACCGTCCCTATGGAAACGGATTCAGCGTGGCTTCGGCCGGTCGTCGTCTCGATGGCGTGGCCAACCGTGTGCCCGTAGTTCAAGATGGCACGTCTCCCCCGCTCCTTGAAGTCGTCGCTCACCACAGAGACCTTCACGGCAACCGATCGGTTGACGACTTCTTCGAGGTCAACGTCGAGCCCGTCACGCTCGTAGGCTTGAACGATCGCCATATCCTCAATGAAGCCTGTCTTCAAAGCTTCGGCCGCACCTTCTCGTTTGAGCGCTTTCGGTAGCTCGTCGATGATGTCGATGTCGATCAGAACCGCTTCAGGGTGAGCGAACACGCCCGCAAGATTCTTGCCACCGACATTGACACCCGTCTTACCGCCGATAGAAGCATCAACGGCAGCTATCAGGGTCGTCGCGACATACATCACGGGGACGCCCCTGAGGTACGTTCCACCAACGAACCCGGCCACGTCGGTGAGAGCGCCACCACCTACTCCGATGATCAGGTCTTCTCGTGTGAATCCGCTCTCATTGAGGAATCTGTACACATCCTCCACGACGCCGAGCTGTTTCGCTTCCTCGCCATCGGGCACGGTGTATGTCGTGACGTCCATGCCTGTACGCCTGAGCAACGAGGCGTACGACTCTGCGAGTCCTCCTGTTGGCGGCTGACAGAGGATCGCCACGCGCTGTCGTGCGTGGGACGTCGCGATTTCCGTGAGCGCCTCGTTGACTCCACGACCAACGACGATCGTCGAGACTGGCTCCTTGGCACTCCAGATCACATGTCGACGCACGCGGCCACCTCCTCCGCTACTTCTTGGGGTGATCGTCCCACGGTTGGCACGACATGGTCGGCAACATCCTCATAGATGCTCAGGCGGTCGGCCAGGATACGCGCAACATCACCAGGCGAGCCCAGAAGCGGTCTGTCCGCTGTGAGGTCGACTCGCTCAGCGATAGTTCCCGCGTCGACATGGAGCAGAACGATCGTACCCGACCCGGACATCGTCGACACGTTCTCCTCAGAGAGAATCGCTCCACCACCTGTCGCGATCACCGAACGCGCAACATCTACACTCGCTGCGATCACGTCGGACTCGGCGTCGCGGAACACCCCTTCTCCTCGAGAGAACAGCTCACCGATCGTGCGCCCGGTTGACTCCATGACAACTGTGTCCGTGTCGATGAAGGGCAGGCCAAGGATCTGGGCCACAAGCACGCCAACGGTCGTCTTCCCTGATCCCATCATGCCAACGAGCCAGATGTGCCCCATGTCAGTGCTCTGCCAGCCTGGCCTTGTACGCATCGATCGATGAGAGGAAGTCTGCAACAGTATCGCCACCGAACTTGCGCATCATCTCGTTTGCGAGCACGTATGCCACCATCTGTTCGGCAACGACGCCTGCGGCTGGAACCGCACAGACGTCGCTGCGTTCGCGGAATGCTGACGCGGTCTCCTTGCTGACGACATCCACAGTCTCGAGAGCACGCATGAGAGTCGAGATGGGTTTCATGGCAGCCTTGACCCGTAGGACCTCTCCCGTCGTCATCCCTCCCTCGAGACCCCCCGCACAATTCGTGCGCCTGGTATAGGAGCCATCCGTGATGGTGATCTCGTCGTGAGCAGCAGATCCACGAGACGCAGCCTGGGTGAGCCCATCGCCGATCTCGACGGCCTTGATCGCCTGGATGGACATCAGTGCTCCGGCAAGGAGTCCATCGAGCTTGCGGTCCCAATGGACGTGGCTACCGATTCCCGGCGGGAGACCGTACGCGAGCACCTCGACGACGCCTCCGAGCGTATCTCTGTCGCTCCTGGCCGCCTCGATCTCAGCGATCATCGCTTTCTCTGAGTCCAGGTCGAAGACCCGTACCTCAGAAGCGTCAACCACATCAAGATCCCCCGGTCCAGGGAGAACATCCACTGAGGCCCTGACGGACCCGATGGCGACGACATGGCTCATCACCGTGACGCCGGCCTCACCAAGAAGCTGTTTTGCAAGGTAGCCCACGACGGTTCTTGCAGCGGTTTCACGCGCAGACGCACGTTCGAGGATGTCCCTTGCGTCGTGCGTGTCGTACTTCTGCATACCGACGAGATCGGCGTGACCGGGTCGAGGTTTCGTTTCTCGCTTCAGGGACTCCCCCGGGTCTGGTGACATTTCATCCTGCCACTTCTCCCACTCCGAGTTTCGGATGAGCACTGTGACAGGTCCCCCGAGTGTTCTTGCGAAGCGGACGCCGCCAAGGATCTCGAGTTCGTCGCGCTCGAGGCGCATCCGTGGACCCCGACCGAAGCCAAGCCGGCGGCGTGCGAGTTCGCCGGCTATGCCATCCCTGGTGACGGTGAGTCCTGCAGGTAGACCCTCGACCGTCGCCACAAGGCCTGGACCGTGCGACTCGCCTGATGTGAGGAACCTAAGCATCGGGATGAAGGGTAGGAGCACCGCAAGGCAGAGGAGAACCTCTCATCGCAGGTACCAGTCAATGATGTTCCGCCCAAAGAACAGGGCGATCACCGCGGCGGTGGTCATGAACGGGCCGAATGGGATCGCATCCTTGCGCCCCTGTCTGCGCGTGATGAGCAGAAACGCTGCGACCGTACCTCCGATGAGGAACGACCCGATGCCGGCAACGAGGACATGCCCGAGGCTGAGATAGCCGACAGATACGCCGATGATGAAGGCGAGCTTCACATCGCCGAACCCGAGGCCGCCCCTCACAACGAACGCAAGGACGAACATCACGGCGAAGTAGGCCGCTCCACCGATGACTGCGTCAACGAGGCTCCCGCCCGATGATTCGAAGAAGTGGCCGGCGATGAGCAGCACGACGGTGATCACCGTCGCAGGCCCGAGAATCCGGTTCGGGATCAGCTTCGTGTCGAGGTCGGTGACGGTGAGCAGGATCATCACCCACAGGAACACCAGATACGCAGGCACCAGCCAGTACGAGTGCACAACAGCAGGGATCAGGCCCGAGAGCGCCACGGTCGTGAGCAGAACAACGACGTTGGTGACCCGCTGTGTGTGTCCGTGCGCTCGGCAGGACCCCAGCATCGCGTCAAGCCCGGAACCGCACTCTCCACACACCGGGCCAAACCACCGATCAGGCAGTTCGAGGCGATGCGCATCGGTCTCAGAAACGATCGACCTGGCGACGATGGCACCAAGCACAGCAGCGATGAGCACGGGAAGAACCATGCCCGAGAGCATAAGCGGCACTTCGGAATTGAGCGGGTCGGTGAGAACCCGGGAGGAGACAAGGCACGTAGTACGAAGTACGAATGACCTATGACGTATGACGAATTCGGATCAGGGGGAGACGTCTGCGAATTCGATTGCCTCGATGCCGCGCCTCGTCGCAGCCACCACAAGACCTCCGAGTCGTACTACGTCATTCGTACTACGTTCTACGTTCCGAGGCCCTGTTTCGTGTCATAGCCCCGAGATAGATTGTTCTCATGTACTGGAGCACGAGAACTGTTGGTGAGCTTGAAGAGGATCTTGTTGGGGTTGAGGCGAAGATCTCGCTGTTGCGGTGTGAGCAGCAGGTGTTGATCAGCGAG
>JAZFUH010000040.1:0-3067 GCA_036447125.1 Acidimicrobiia bacterium
GGCTGAGTATGGGGACGTGACGCGTGGTCCTCGCATCGTGACAGCCGAGACGAAGGCCGAGATGGGCAGGATCCTCGCTGAGATCCAGTCGGGCGAGTTCGCCAGGGAGTGGATGGCCGAATACGAGGCTGGCTCGCCGAAACTCAACGCGGCCAGGGCCGCCATTGCCGATCATCCGGTTGAGGCCACCGGCAGACGCCTCCGCGACATGATGACCTTCATGGTGGCCAAGACACCAAGAGATGACGTATGAGCGATCGACTCATCATCTTCGATACGACGCTGCGCGATGGCGAGCAGGCACCAGGGATCGCATTGTCGCCAGACGAAAAGGTTGCGATCGCAAAACAGCTTGCACTGCTCAAGGTCGATGTCATCGAGGCCGGTTTTGCCGCCTCGAGTCCGGGGGACTTCGAGGCCATCTCGCGGATCGCAGCCGAGATAAAGGGTCCAACGATCGCGTCCCTCGCCCGAACCCATCCAGATGACATCGACCGGGCGGCAGACGCTCTGAAGGCAGCAGAGAATGGTCGCATCCATGTCTTCATGTCAACGTCACCCATCCACATGGAACAGATGCTTCGCATGTCCGCATCCGAGGTCCTTCGATCGATCGTTGAGGGTGTCACGCGAGCGAAGCGGTATGTCGATGACGTCGAGTTCTCCCCTCAGGACGCCACGAGATCTGATCCTGAATTCATCGTTGAGGTCTGCCGTGCGGCCGTTGCGGCAGGCGCCACGACCATCAACATCCCTGACACCGTTGGTTACGCAATGCCGGAGGACTTTGTCGAATTGCTTTCCAAGGTCTACGACGATGTTCGAGACGGCAACGAGGACGTGGTCATCTCGACCCACTGCCACAACGATCTCGGACTCGCCGTTGCAAACTCGCTCGCGGCCATCAACGCTGGTGCGCGTCAGATCGAGGGCGCCATCAACGGCATCGGAGAGCGCGCAGGCAACACGTCGACCGAAGAGATAATCATGGCGGTCAGCACCCGTCCGGACTATTTCGATGTTGAGGTCGGTGCGGATACGACCCAGATCTTCGAGACGTCACGTCTCGTTTCGAGCCTCACCGGGTATCCCATCCAGTACAACAAGGCCGTTGTCGGCCGAAACGCGTTCGCACACGAGTCCGGGATCCATCAACACGGAGTACTGAGAAACCGCGAGACATACGAGATAATGGATCCAACGGCGATCGGACACGAGTCCACGCTTGTCTTGGGAAAGCACTCGGGCCGCGCAGCATTCCAGGACGCTCTCGAGAAGATGGGAATCATGCTCGAGGATGTTGACTTCCAGGCATCATTCGATCGTTTCAAGGAACTCGCCGACCGCAAAGGTGAGATCTCCGCAGACGGCATCAGGGCCATCGTTGCTGGGGAAACCGGAACCGACCTCGAGGAGATGCATTTCGAGGCGATCCATGTCTCAGGCGGTTCGAACGAGATACCGGTCGCTACCGTGACGTTGTCGCGGAATGGAGAGTTGGTCGAAAGGACCGCCGAGGGAGACGGCATGATCAACGCGGCCTTCGTCGCCATGCAGGACGCATACGGCATCCCCGCAAGGCTGCTCGACTATCGCGTCTCCCCGATCACATCGGGTGCAGATGCCATGGCTGAGGTGAACGTCATGATCAAGGTCGGCTCGACGAGCTATTCGGGTCGCGGCGTTTCGACCGATGTCGTCGAGGGTTCCGCCAGGGCCATGGTGTCCGCCTTGAACAAGGCAGCGTTCGACCGCGGAGTCACAGAAGACACGCGAGACTCAGAGGCGTGAACGCACACTTCGCCCTTCTCCCAGGTGACGGTATCGGCCCCGAGATCGTTGCACAGGCCAGAATCGTCCTCAATGCCGTTGCAAGGCACTTCGGACACATCTTCACATTCACCGAACACCTCATGGGGGGCTGTGCGATCGACGCGACCGGAGACCCGCTCCCGGCTGCGACCCTTGAGGCATGCAGGGAGTCCGACGCCATCATCCTGGGAGCTGTCGGAGGCCCACAGTGGAGCGATCCGGATGCCAGGACCAGGCCAGAGGTGGGACTGCTGGCGCTCCGAAAGGAGCTCGGCCTGTATGCGAATCTCCGCCCGGTCAGGACCTTCGATTCGCTCATCGATGCTTCCCCCCTGAGACGCCCGATCGTCGAGGGAACGGACATCCTGTTCTTTCGAGAGCTCACCGGAGGCATCTACTTCGGTGGATCGACCGTCTCGGAGGACGGAACGGATGTCGCGGACCACATGCGCTACACCGTTGCTGAGATCGAACGCATCGTACGCATGGCTGCAAGGGCTGCCCGTGATCGCTCAGGGAGACTCACTTCAGTTGACAAAGCCAATGTCCTTGAAGTCTCGCGCCTGTGGCGACGAACCACCGATCGCGTCGTGTCGGAGGAGTTCCCCGATGTCGAGCTGGAAACGATCCTCGTTGACGCCATGGCGATGCACCTGCTCTCTCGTCCAAGAGATTTCGATGTCGTTGTGACCGGAAACCTCTTCGGGGACATCCTGACCGATGAAGCCTCAATGCTCCCCGGTTCACTGGGACTTCTTGCCTCTGCATCGCTCGGCGAAGGAAGCGTCGGCCTCTACGAGCCGATTCACGGATCGGCACCGGATATTGCGGGCCAAGGCGTTGCGAACCCCCTCGGCACGATCCTTGCGACGGCCATGGCGCTCACATACTCGCTCGGCTTGGAGGTCGAGGCGAAGGCCATCGAGGACGCGGTTGATCGCGTCCTTGCGGATGGTCTACGTACAGCGGACATCGCAGATGGGGGCAACTCGATCGGTACCGTGGCAATGGGCACAGCCGTAGCGGAAGAAGTTGAGGAATGAAGGGGTTTACGGTTTACGGTTTACGGTTTACGGTCAGGGTGGGTCCGGTCCTGGGCCTGGGTTGCTTTTGATGAGTCTTCGTCTCAGGGGTGGCGAGTCCGGGTCGATCCGGTAGCCGTTGCCGTGGATGGCGACATGGTGGTGGTACCAGCACACGGTGGCGAGATTGTCCGGATGATGGGTGCCTCCTTGTGAGAAACGTCTGATGTGGT
>JAZFUH010000041.1:0-6687 GCA_036447125.1 Acidimicrobiia bacterium
GATATCCGGCGTGCCGCAGCACAAGCCGAGGAACTCGGCGTCGACGTCCTCTACAACTGGGACCACTTCTACCCCCTCTATGGCGGCGATCCGGACGCCGACGTCGGCAAGCACTTCGAGTGCTGGACCATGCTCGGCGCATGGGCCGAAGCGACGGAGAACATCAAGATCGGTGCGCTCGTCACCTGCAACAGCTATCGGAACCCCCAACTGCTTGCAGACATGGCTCGTACCGTCGATGTGATCTCGGGCGGGCGTCTCATCCTCGGAATCGGAAGCGGGTGGTTCGAGAAGGACTACGACGAATACGGCTATGAGTTCGGGACCGCAGTTGGAAGGCTGAAGGCTCTCGACGCCGCGATGCCGATCATCAAGGACCGCCTCGCAAAACTCGATCCACAACCCATTGGAGACCTGCCGATCCTCATCGGCGGTGGTGGCGAGAAGGTGACCCTGAGAATCGTCTCCGAGTACGCGGATATCTGGCATGGATTCGGTGATCCTGAGACGTTCATCCACAAGTCGTCCGTGCTTGACGATTGGTGCGCGAAGAGCGGCCGTGATCCTTCAGAGATCGAACGCTCGGTCGGACTTGATCCGAAGCTGATGGAGCACGCAGACGAGTACGCAGCCGCAGGTGCAGACGAGATCACGATCGGTCTGAACGGCCCCGACTTCGACATGGGATCTGTGAGGGAACTTCTCGATTGGCGGAGCAAGGCGTAGCTCCGAGTGCGGATCACGTACTGTCGGAGAGACCTCTGACGGAGGCGGGTGTCTCTATGCCGGCTTCGAGATCGGGGGCGGGGATGGGGTCACCCGCTTGCACCGTGAGAGGGATCACTCCTGCCCAGATATCGAGATCCATGTCCTCCTCGTCATCGATCGGCGGGCCTGAGCGAGTCTTTGCGGATGCTTCGTCGATGTCGATCGCCAGGAGTTTCGTGCCCTTGTCCTCGACTTCGTTTGGTTGACGAGCCTCATCCCAGCGGCCCGGGACCACGTGATTCGTGATCGCAGCGAAAGCGCAAGCGCGCTCATCGCGGTCGAGAACGACGCGTGGCGTGCCGAACACCATCACGCTTCGGTAGTTCAACGAATGATGGAAGGCCGAGCGGGCGACGACGATGCCATCGACAATGGTCGCCGTGACGCACACGTCGGACTCCACGGTCGAACGCAACATGCGGCTTGCAGGCGATCCGTGGAGATACAACACGGTGCCGATTCGTGCGTGAATCGTCGGAATCGCCACAGGACCGTCGTCGGTGTCGAACGCAACGTGACAGATCAAGGCCTCGTCGAGGATGCTGTTGATCGTATCGCGGTCGTAGGTGCCTCGCTCAGGGAGACGCTTGACGGTTGCTCGGTCAGATGGGGTTTGCATTCCGTCATGTTATCGGTCACCTCGTCCCGCGCTGCCAAACCTCGACGAGCTCTCTGTACTTTGGCGATCGTTCGGCGAGTTCTTCGTGTGTACCCTCGGCGATGATGCGACCGGCATCGATCATCACGACCCTGTCCGCCCGCTCGGCGGATCTGAGGCGGTGGGCGATCACAACCGAGGTACGACCGGCCAGAAGCACCCGCAGAGCACCCTCCACCTGGATCTCGGTCCCAGGATCGAGGTTGGATGTCGCCTCATCGAGCACGATGACGGCCGGATCGGACAGGAACGCCCTCGCCAATGCCACGAGTTGCCGCTCACCTGAGGAGAATCGCCCGCCACGCTCCCTGACCTCGGTGTCGAGGCCGTCGGGAAGTGATCGAACCCAGTCGTCTATGCCCATCGCGCGCAGAACGTTCCAAACGGCCTCATCGGACGCGGAAACATCCGCATATGCGATGTTCTCGCGCAATGTGCCTGCGAACAGAAAACCGTCCTGCGGGATCAGTGCAAGCGTGTCCGAACGGGACCGCTCGGTGATGTCGCGAAGGTCATGTCCATCGATGGAGACCGTTCCAACGGTCGGGTCGTAGAACCTCATGATCAGTTTCGCGATCGTGGACTTCCCCGATCCGGTCTCCCCAACGATCGCAACCCGCTCACCTGTGCCAACCGCCATCGTGATGTCCGCGAGGACAGGCGTGCCCGGCTCGTACGAGAATGAGACGCCGTCGAGCGAGACGGCTCCCGCAACAGGCGCAGGGAAGTCATAGGCGCCGGGCCTGTCATCGATGACGACCGGCTCATCCGACAGTTCGAAGAGCTTCGCCAACGCCGAAAGGGCGGACTGGAGCAGGTTGTACACGTTCGACAGGTTGATGATCGGCTGGAAGAACCAATCGAGGTACAGGAGGAACGCGACCAGTGTGCCGATCGTGAGAGAACCGTCCAGGACGCGCGTTGCGCCGATACCGAGGGCCGCTGCAAGGGCGACGATTCTCAGCAGCGCGACAACAGGGAAATACCACGAGATGGCCCTCGCTGCAGCCATGTTCGCTTCGAAGTACCGCTCGTTGACACGGCCGAAGGTTGAAGCCTGCGAAACCTCCTGGGTGAACGCCTGGACCACTCGCACGCCTGTGATGCCTTCTTGAAGCGTTGCAAGTACACGTCCGATGCGTTCGCGCACCTGGTCGTACGCACGCCTCGCCTGGCGTTGGAAGATCACAGAGACGCCAAGGAGCACGCCAACGACACCGAACACCGCAAGAGCCATCTGCCAGTCAACAAGGGCAAGGGCAACCGCAACGCCGACAACCGTGAGAAGGTTGGTCAACGCCAAGACTGCGCCATCGGACGCGAATTCCTGGAGAGACTCAATATCTGACGTCATGCGTGACACGAGTACGCCACTCTTGGATCGCGAGTAGAACCCCATGTCAAGTCTGAGGAGCTTCGAGAACACGACCGACCTGAGGCGAACCAGGTATCGCTCGCCCACCACAGCAACACTCCACTGTGAGATCGCCGCCGCGAAGTACTGGATGACCAGTAGACCAACAAATATGGCTGTCGCGGTGAGTATCGCCTGCTTGTCCCCTTTGGAGATACCCTGATCGATTCCGCCCTTGATCACCAGCGGGCCGAGGAGTCGAACGATGGTTGCCACGGAGGTGATACCGATGGTGCCGATGAACGGCCACTTGAGATCTGGCGCGATGCGTCCGGCACGGCTGACCAATCGACCGGGACGGTCGACCTTGTAATCGCCTGCAGAGGACATGTACTTCACACGGCCGCCCCTGTCTCAGCCGCGAGCACTTCTGCGTACCGCGGAATCGTTTCGAGAAGCTCATGATGCGGCCCGAACGCGACCACCCGGCCATCCTCGATGAACACGACGTTGTCCACGAGCGCAAGGGTTGAAGTCCTGTGGGCAATGATGACCGTCGTCCTACCGGCCATCACCTGTTTCAATGCCTCTTGAATCTCGGCCTCGACGATCGCATCGACGGACGATGTCGCATCGTCGAGAATGAGGATCCTCGGATCCCTGACAACGCCCCGTGCCAGGCTCACACGCTGGCGCTGGCCTCCGGACAGTGTGGACCCGCGCTCTCCAACCACCGTCGCATAGCCGTCGGCAAAACCACAGATGAAGTCGTGGGCTTTTGCGAGACGAGCAGCGGAGCGCACACGTTCATCGGAAGCCATCGGGTCACCAACCCTGATGTTCTCCTCGATCGATGCAGAGAACAGATAGGACTCCTGGAACACGACGGCGACCTCGCTCCTGAGCTCATCGAGGCGAAGCTCGCGGACATCGATTCCGTCGATCGTGATGGACCCTTGTGCAACGTCATAGAACCGCGGGATCAGATGTGCGATCGTGGACTTGCCCGAGCCGGTTGCACCGACGACACCGACCGAGGTTCCTCCGGGAATGACGAGATTCACATCCCTGAGAACACTGGCTCCATCGGGATACGAGAACGAAACCGAATTGAACCTGACTTCGCCCTTCCCGGGCTTGAGGTGCTCGGGGTGGCGTGGTTCAGAGATCTCGGGTGCAGTGGCGAGCAGTGTGTCGATGCGCGAAGCAGCAGCAGCGGACCTCGGGAGATTCGCAAAGAACCATCCCGTGATCATGAGGGGCAGAACCAACGTTGCGAGGTACTGGGTGAAGGCGACGAACTCACCGAACGTCAACGCCCCATCCACAACCCGAAGACCACCGACGGACAGGACGGCAACCGTGCCGAGGGCGGGAATGATCTCGAACAGCGGCCTGTAGATGGCCCGTTGATTCGCCATGCCCATCGCAGCGTCATAGATCGTCTCGGCCTTGTCGTCGAGCCGTTTCTGTTGCTGGGCTTCCTGCCCGTAGCTCTTCACGACCTCGATCCCTGACACCGTCTCCTCCACGACGTGGGACAGCTCTGCGAGTCGCTGCTGGAGATCGAAGGAGAACCCGACGACCTTGCTTGCGAAACGGCCTGACGTGTAAAGAAGCGCGGGAACCATCAGTGCGGCTGTGAGGCCGAGGATGGGGTCGATGATCACAAGCACGATGGTGACCACGATGAACATGACGAGGTTGGCCAGGGTGATCGGAGCCATCGCCAGGATCAACCGAAGCTGGCTCAGGTCAGATGAAGCACGCGCCATGAGCTCGCCTGTTGACGTGACATCGTGGAACGAGAACGCCATACGTTGTATGTGGGTGAAGATGTCGTTGCGAAGATCGGCCTCAGCACGATACGACACCTTGAACCCGAAGTAGCGGCGCATGGAGATGCCGACGGCTTGTGTTGCGCCCGCGAGGATGATCAGTCCAAGCAACGGCCACACCCCTGACATCCCCGACCCGGAGACGACGACATCGATCACCCGACCAACGAGATAGGGGACCGTGACGACCATCGACATCCAGATCAACGCACCCACGATGGAAAGCGCAGCGATCCGCCGATAGCTGATCAGGACGCGCCACAGAAGGGCAATTCCGACCTTGAGATCCCCGAGCCGCGATTGGTGTTCCGACATCACTCTCAGGCTACCGGTGAGTCCTCTCCTCCAGAACCCGCAGCAACGAGCCAACAGCGATCGGTCCGGCCACCACGACGACTCCGATTCCGTACAGCCACAAGAGAACCAATCCGATGGTGCCGAACACCGCCACGGCGACTGCCGTCTCTGACGGAACGAGGCTGAATCCCACCCACGTTCCGACAAACAGCACCGTGGTCACCAGTGCAGATGTTGCCGCTGGTCGTCGTATCGGCTGGGGCGCACCCCATCGATACACCGCGAAGAGCAGTACGAAAATCCACAGGGCGGCAACACCGGCGAGAAGGAATTGCCCAAGGGGAAGACCCCAGGGCAGTAGGGACGCGAGTCGACCGGTCAGCCCTCGCCCCAGAACAAGCAATGCGTAGGCGGCAACCACTCCGACACCTCCTCCGACGGTCACCAGGATGCCAGTTACCCTCATGTGGACGTATCCAACCTCGACCTCTGAGTCCTCAACGAGACGCAGCGCCTTCTGCACCGTGTAGACCGCCCTTGAACCGGACCACAGCGCCACAAGAAGGGTCACGACGATGATGACGAGCCTGTTGCTTGCCACTACTTCAACGGATTCCCTCAGAATCTGGTTGAGAAAGTCTGCGATGTCGGCGGGCAGCGCCTCATTGATGAATTCCTCTGCATCACCGAGCACCTTCTGAGTAGTGTCGAGCAACGTCAGAACCGACACGAACGCGAGAGCGAGGGGAACAACTGCAAAGAGAGAGTTGTATGCAAAAGCGGCGCCCATGAGGAGCGGATCCGCGCGGCGGAGCGCACCGGCAGCATCTGAGTACCAGGCATGAACGAACTCGATGATGGACCGCATTGGCCCGAGACTACGGGTACATGGACTATCAAGGCGCCATTCCTACAATCGCGGCGATGCGAAAGCTGATACCCCTCCTGGTTGCGGTTGCTGTGCTCGCGAGCGCATGTGTTGCAGGTGAGGACAACGTCATCTCTGTTGGGCCTGAAGTTGCAGTGACGACTCTGCCCCCTCTGTCCCCGGCCACGACGTTCGGTGGAGAGAACCCAACCGAGCCAACGCTCCCGCCGGACACGACAACGACCACCCTGCCGCCGCGCCCTGCAGGTGTCGTAACACCCGAAACCGTCTTCGAGCAGTGGGGGTCGGTCACCGGATTGACGATGTTCCGCGGCAACCCGACCCGAACGTTCTTCGGCACAGGCCCTGTGCCTGCAACCGCACCGGATCGCCTCTGGCGATACCCGGAGAACCCGATGTCCGGCCAGTCGCCGGTCGGGAGGGAGCCAAAGACCTGGTCGGGCACCGGCTGGACCGGCCAGCCCCTCGTCTACGAACGCGAGGACGGCAAGACCGAACTCATATTCGGCGCTTACGACAAACAGATCCACTTCCTCGACGCGGAGACCTCTGAACGCCTCCGACCGCCGTTCGACATGGGAGACATCATCAAGGGCACCGTCAGCCTCGATCCGGACGGCTATCCACTGCTGTACGCAGGATCGCGCGACCCACGATTCCGCATCCTTGCTCTCGATGGGGATCAGGTACGCGAGGTCTGGTCGCTTCACGCAAAGGCTGTCGAAGGCATGTGGAACGACGACTGGGATTCGAACCCTGTCGTCGTCGATGACATGCTCTACGTCGGCGGCGAGAACTCATGGTGGTTCGCAATCAAGCTCAACCGTGGATATGACGACCAGGGCATGGTCACCGTTGATCCCGTGATCGTATACCAGATGCC
>JAZFUH010000042.1:0-6070 GCA_036447125.1 Acidimicrobiia bacterium
GGAGATGCAGGGGACGCACAATTCACCGCAGGTGAATCAACCCTGCTCGCTCTTGCCTACTGGGACGCAGACTTCGGACCAGACGGCTGGGACGACTCGACCCACGTCCAATCCTCCAACCAAGGATGGATCCACGTCAACTTCGGCTGACACGAGTAGGTGAGTCCTCAAACGCCCGTGGGAGTGCACGTCACTCCCACGGGCACGAGGACCGAACGTACAGGCAGCCTCTGAGATGCGGGAGCAGCCCATGGAAGAGAACGAAGGCTCGGACGAGAGACCCCGAGCGCCTGAGCACGAAGTGCCGATCTCGATCGATTCTGTCGACAGGAGAGGTGCGATCAAGCTCCTCGGTCTCGGTGCCCTCGGAGCGGTTCCACTCATGGCTTCGGCCAGGGTCATGGATGGGCTCGTTCGCGAAATCGTCAGAGGATCAGTGTCCGAGATCCGGGCAGCACATCCGGGTACGTTGAGAGAGCTTGGCCGAATACGCCAGTGGACAATGATCATCGACCTCGCCAAATGTGACGGTTGCCAGAGCCAGGGAACCCCTCCCCAATGCACGATGGCCTGTATAGAAGGGCACTTTGCACCCCAGCCAATGGAGTGGATCGAGATCTACGAAGCAGAACTCGCAGGCGGTGGCACCCAGTTCATCCCAACACCGTGCCAACAATGCGAGAACCCACCCTGTGTCAAAGTGTGCCCCGTCGGTGCGACTTTCCCCAGTCCGGAAGGAACTGTTCTCATCGATCAGGAACGGTGCATCGGCTGTCGTATCTGCATGGCGGCATGTCCGTACGACCGACGATTCTTCAACTGGGGTACACCCCCGATTCCTCCCGAAGCAGCCCTTTCGGACTACAACCCCGACCATCAAGCTCCCGCAATGCGCGGGACCGTCATGAAGTGCGACTTCTGTCCTGAGATGGCACGAGATGGAACGCTTCCCTATTGCATCCAGGCTTGCCCGAGCGACGCCATCTGGTACGGCGACCTCGAAGAGGACATTGCAACGAACGGCCGAACTGTTCTCAAGGCAACACGGCTGATTTCCGAGAACTCCGGCTATCGGCTCAAAGAGCACCTCGGTACGAATCCGAGGGTCTACTACCTACCCGGGCACGGAGAGGACGTCGGACGCGACCCTCACGACGAAGGCCGGATGCCCACGGAATGGCCGTGGATCGAACGTGCAGAGGGAGCAGTGACATGGACACGCTGACGAACTGGCACGAACGACTCATCGGCAAGACGACGAGGGCAACGCTCGTCACCACATACAAGTACTGGCTCTGGCTCGGTTTCCTGATCGTGATCACCGGCAACGGCGCACTTCAGTACTGGAAACAGTGGCAGGACGGCCTCTACGTCACAGACATGCGGGACCGCATCTCATGGGGTCTCTACATAACTGCGTTCGTCTTCTTCATCGGCATCAGCCATGCCGGCACTCTGATCTCGGCGATCCTGCGAGCAACGAAGGCCAGCTGGAGAGCGCCGGTCACGAGGATCGCCGAGTTCATCACTGCCGTTGCCCTGCTCGTCGGCGCATCCTTCGTGGTCATCGACATGGGCCGCCCCGAGAGGATCCTCAACGTCTATCGGTTCGGGCGGTGGCAGTCCCCGATCATGTGGGATGTCATGGCGATCACGACATACATGACGGCGAGCATCATCTATCTGTCTGCACCCATGATCCCGGATCTCGCGCTGTACAGGGACAGGCTCTCGGACAAAGTCGGCATGCTACGCCGTTTCATCTATCGAACTCTCGCCCTGGATTGGAACGGCTCACCAAAGCAACACAAGCTCCTTGGGAAGGCCATCACGATCATGATGCTGATCATCATCCCGATCGCGGTGTCGGTTCATACGGTCGTGTCATGGATATTCTCCATGACCCTGCGTGCAGGGTGGAATACCAGCATCTTCGGCGTTCTGTTCGTTGCAGGCGCGATCTTCAGCGGCGTGGCGACACTCATCATCATCATGGCCATCCTCAGGAGGATCTACCACTGGGAGGAGTACCTCACAGAGAAGCACTTCCTCTATCTGGGGTATCTCCTTGCAGCGTTCGGGGCGTTCATGGTCTACGTGAACCTCAATGAGTACCTGACCCAGGGGTTTAATCTCGAAGAGGCAGGTGTATTCGCCTTCCGGCAGTTGTTCCTCGAGGACTTCGCCGTCATGTTCTGGTTCTACATCATCGGTGGTCTTCTCGGTCCGGTCGTCCTGATGCTGATTCCAAAAACCCGGACAATCGCCGGAGTGGTTGCAGCTGCGATCCTCGTGGACATCGCAATGTTCCTCGAGCGGTACTTCATCGTCGTCACGGGCCTCCGCGTACCCCTTATGCCGTACGAGCCTGCGAGCTATGGCCCGACGTTCGTCGAGTGGTCGGTCTTCGCGGCAGGTCTCGCCGTCTTCGGCCTCTTGATCACCGTTGCGATCAAGATCTTCCCGATGCTCGCGGTGTGGGAGATGACAGAAGAGCACGAGGCCGCCATCTCCGGCACACATTCCGAAGAAGCCTCTATGGCTGGTACAGAAGTTGCCGGATCTGGAACATCGATGGAGCGTTTCTCCGACGCGGGTGGCTCGGCCGAAGAAGGTGGGCCATGAGCGAGTACCGCATCGTGTTCAGCACCCGGATCGCGATTTCAGCCTTGATCGCGGCAACGATCCTGACGATCGCATCTCCAGCGCTTGCAGCCGGCATCGAAATCGCCGTCGGGGCTCCAGACAGCGTCTCGATCGGACAAGATGTCGAAATCAAAGCTGTGCTGTCTGAAGACGGAGTTCCTGTGGAAGGTGCTGAAGTAGTGCTGACGTACCAGGCGTCGCTTGCAGGAGAGACGGCGAGAGTCGAGATCGCAGCAGGAACAACCGACGCGACAGGAACTGCAGTGATGGTCTACGAGCAGCGAGCGGACTTCAACGGCGAAATGCAAGTCGTCTATCGCGGGCCCGGCACCGATCCGGTACAGCCCTTCGTGTTCACGATCGCGGTTGAGAGCGACGGTCCGCAACTGTATCAGTTCGAGGTGGGAGTAAGGATACCGTTCATCAACGGGACGCTGGTGATCCTGGTGATCTCGAGCGCGTGGTTCCTCATCGCCCTTGCAGCCATCTACCTCGTCCGCGTCGGAAGAGCAGGACAATCCACATCCGAGGCGTCGACCACGGAGGACGGCTCCATGTGGATAGGTACGTTGCTTGCAACCGTGGCCGTGATCACCGCGATAGGCATGGTGGTCGTGTTCATCAGGGCTCCTGTTTCGAATGCACACATCAGGAATCCGCACGAATATGACCGCACACCGATCGCCCACGTCGGCGATGAATATTCGTACGTCGGATTCGGTCTCAACGACGAATCTGCCGCCCAGACGGGAGATCCCATCGCGGACGGCGCCGTGTTGTATTTCAAGTACGGGTGCGCCGCCTGTCACGGACTCTCGGGTCAGGGGGCCGCTGTCGGCACTCCGCTCGTCGACGAGGTCGGATCCTTTGGAAGTTTCAGCGAAGACACGCGAGAAGGGCCGAAAGGCATGCCTGGGTACGACGAGGTGACGATTTCAGAGGAGAACCTCGAGAAGATCCATGCGTATCTGAGGGATGGGCGCTAGGGCGTCGACACGGAAGCTCCCACCACGGGTATCCGCGCCTCGACCGATGTTCCTCTTCCGTGATCGGATTCGACATCAAGCTCACCCCCGGCCCGCTTCGTTCGCGTCCGCATGTTCGTGAGGCCGAGTCCCCACGGTGCGTTGAAAACATCGAAGCCGTGGCCGTTATCGGTGATCGACAGAAACAGAGAGCGCTCATCGGCGGAGAGGGAGACTTCGATCGACGTCGCACCCGAATGGCGAAGCGCATTCGAGACTGCCTCCCTAACGATTTGGAGCACATCATCGATCAGGGATACATCGAGTTTCGGGATATCGCCGCTCACCGACACAACGGCGGGAACCTCGTATGCCCCTCCGAGTCGATCGACCAACTCCTCGATTTCGGAGGCGAGCGATGCTCTTGTGGGCAATTCACCGTGGAGATCGTAGATAAGTCTCCTGAGCTCGCCAATCGACGCGTCGATAGCCACCGCAGCGTCTTCCATTGCGACACGCATATCGGAATCGCGACCGTCCCCTGCAGCGTGGATCTGAAGCCCCAAGCCAACCGCAAAGAGGTTCTGGATGATCGAGTCGTGGACTTCGCGCGCGATCCGGTCGCGGTCCTCCCTGATGGCGTTGTCACGCAACTCCTGTGCCATGCGAATGGAATCGATACCAACACCGGCGGCGACCGCAAGGGCCTTCATCGCAAGCTCATCTTGTTCGTCGAAACCACCTGGCTTCTCTGTGACGTACAGGTTGCCAAAGATCTTGTCCCTCACCCTGACCGGCACACCGAGAAACGACGACATGTGCGGATGAGCAGAGGGCATGCCGGTGTACCCGGAATGACTCGCTATGTCATCCACACGTACGACCTCCCCATGATGGGTTATGTCGCCCAGAACTCCGCGTCCAACCGGAGAATCTCCGATACGGTCGGCCACAGTCGGCGACACACCCCTGTGATGGAACTCCGATATGCCGCCGTGCCTATCAACGACACCAAGGGCACCGTAGCGAGCGCTCGTGAGAGCCATTGCCGTATCGATCGTCGTGTTGAGAAGGGTCTGCAGATCTACCTGCTCGACGATAGACGATGTGCGCTCGATCAGAAGCAGCAGATCATCACGTCGATCATCGGGTATGTGCACAGTCTCACGATAGAGCAGGATGGTAACGGAGGCTCTGCGCGCTCGTTGATATGCTGGGGCCATGGAGGACAAAACGTTTCGCATCCTGCTCGTTGACGACCATGATGTCGTGCGTGCCGGGCTGAGATCGGTATTCGACGCCGCGACAGACCTCGAGGTTGTCGGTGAAGCAGGTACCGCGACGGACGCTATACGCCGGGTAGGACTGGACCAACCCGATATCGTCGTTCTGGACGTTCGCCTACCCGATCGATCGGGAATCGAGGTGTGCCGCGAGATCAAGAGACGATGGCCCGGAACGGGCGTGCTCATCCTGACCTCATACGCTGACGAGGATGCGTTGATCGAGGCGTTCGATGCCGGCGCGTCAGGCTACATCCTCAAGCGAGTCGATTCCGCAGGACTCGTTGAGACCGTAAGAGGCGTCTGCCGGGGTGAGAAGGTCTTCGACGCCGAACTCGACGCCGCACTTGTCAAGAGGATCCGGTCAGATGGGCGACCTCGTGACAAGCTCGATCGGTTGAGTCTGCAGGAGAAGAGAGTGCTCGATCTCCTTGCGCGGGGTGGATCGAACAAGCAGATCGCCGAAGAGATGTTCCTATCGGACAAGACGGTGAAGAACTACGTCTCGCACATCCTCTCGAAACTCGAGATGGCTTCTCGCACCGAAGCGGCGACGTACGCGGCGAACATCGAAGCCGAACGCAAAGCAAGGTACACGCCAGAGGAGTGGGTCACCGGCTGATGCGTGGCTCCTGGGCCAGCTCATCGATGAGCTGCCAGAGAGCCCCGACGTGGCGTTCATCGGTGTATGTCTGTCCGATCGAGATCCTGACGAACCACGTACCGTCGATGTGGGACGGCGTCACGGCGACCTTCCCCGTCGCGTTGAGGTCGTCGGCAAGTTTCCGGGTGGCGTCGTTTCCGTCGACGTGCGTGAAACACACGAGACCGAACGGATGTGGTGCAAAGAGCTCGAACCGATCGTCCAGCTCGACCCACTGTGCGAGCTCATCGGCCAGAGCAACATGCTCCCGCACCATGGCCCTGAGACCTGCTGCTCCGTAGTACCGAAGCACCCACCAGAGTTTCAACGAGCGAAAACGTCTGCCGAGAGGCACATGCCAGTCCCTGTAGTCGACCACCTCTCCTGTATCAGATGCAGCGTTCCTCAGGTAAGGGGGCAGGACACTCATCGTGTCGATCAGCGGCTTGCGATCGGCAACCCACAGGACGTTGCAGTCGAAGTTCACCATCATCCATTTGTGCGGATTGAACGTGTAGCTGTCGACTCGCTCA
>JAZFUH010000043.1:0-2291 GCA_036447125.1 Acidimicrobiia bacterium
GCCTTTCTGCACCATATGCTCAGGGGTCATCGTCATGTTGTCACGCAGGTAGTCGAAACCGAACTCGTTGTTCGTCCCGTGCGTGATGTCCGCCTCATAGGCCGGGCGGCGCTCCTCTGGCGTCATCCACGCCTGGATGAGACCGACCTCGAGCCCGAGGAAGCGGTGGATACTTCCCATCCACTCAGCATCACGACTGGCGAGGTAATCGTTCACCGTGACGATGTGGACGCCACCACCGCTCAGAGCATTGAGATAGGCAGGCATCGTGGCGACGAGCGTCTTGCCCTCACCCGTCTTCATCTCAGCGATCATGCCCCGGTGAAGCGTTCCCGCTCCGATGACCTGGACGTCATAATGGCGCTGACCGAGCACACGTCTGGCCGCTTCGCGCACGGTGGCATATGCCTCTATTTCGATGTCGTCGAGGCTCTCTCCGGCTTCGAGACGCTCTCTGAACCATGGCGTTCTTGCGGCGAGCTCCTCGTCTGAGAGTTTCTCCACATCCGGTTCGAGGGCATTGACGTCTTGTGCGAGCTGCTCGAGCTCCCTGAGACGCTTCCCTTCTCCTATGCGAAGTGCCTTTGAAAAAATGGACATGGTGCCGTGGATACTACGGAGCTCGATGCCTATCTCAGACAATACGAGCGAACGGGCTGAGACAGATCGATCACGGAAGGGTGATCAAGTTCTCCCTGATCGCGTAGAGGACAGCTTCGTTGCGCGAATGCAGACCGAGCTTGTCGAGGACGTTCCGAATGTGGTTCTTGACCGTGTTCTCAGAGATGTACAGAAGATCACCGATCTGGCGCGACGTCTTGCCGTTCGCGACGAGACCGAGTACCTCGAGCTCACGACCTGTGAGTGTGGGCTTCCGGATGCCGATGAGTTCCTGGTGCACGAGAAGCTCACGTGTGACATCGAAGAGTTTCCCTGCCATGCCAGGGGAGACAGCGGCGCCGCCTGAACTTATGTTGTCGATCGCGACGATGAGCTCGTCGAAGGGCATGTCCTTGAGAATATAGCCACGAGCACCCCCGCGGATCGCAGCGACGAGGTCCTCTTCGGATTCTGACCCGGTGAGGAGGACCACCTTGGACGAGGGAGACACGGCTCGGATCTTGGCGAGAACGTCGATACCTGACATTCCCGGCATCAGGAGGTCGAGCAGAACAATGTCAGGTTGCTCAGACTCCGCAACGGCCACGGCTGCTTCACCATCGGCCGCTTCACCGATCACATCGTATCCAGCGGCGCTCAGTGCAGCCGAAAGACCGGCCCTGAACAGGTGTACATCATCTACGACGAGCAGTCTTTTCATGTCAGCTCCGGCTCACTCCGGTTCGATCAGTCCTACGTTGCCGTCGCGCCGCCGGTACACAACACAGTGCCGGTCCGCATCCGCATCGAGGAAGAAGAAAAACTCGTGTCCGAGCAAATCCATCTGCAAAGCAGCTTCCTCTGCGGACATTGGCTTCATCAAGAACCGTTTGGTTCTGACGATCTCAACGCCACGATCATCATCTTCATCGGACTGACTAGACACGTGGTTTAGGTCTTTGTTCGAGACTCTGTTTCGCTGGATCAGTTTCGTTTTGAGTTTCCTGAGCTGGCGTTCGTAACGATCTGATGCGAGATCGACAGCCGTCCGTTCCTCGGCTGCCTCAGCCTCAACACGCACGATGTGACCGGCTGTGTTGGTCGTGATCTCGACCCGGAACTTGCCGTCAGCCCTACGAGGGTTATGGCTCACCGTGAACTCGACATCGACGTCTCCGCCGTCGTCCAAGATTCTCCCGGCATGGCCGACGCGTTCCGCCGCGAACTCGCGCATGTCGCTGGGTACCTTCATGTTCTTGCCGTGAACTCGAACGGTCACCCGATCTCCTCTCGGTCGGTTGGTCGAAGAGGACGCGGTCCAACGACCGTGCTCTCCTCAGGGGGTTCAGGTTGCCTGCGTGTCCGCGCAGTGTGCGACGAGGTTTCGATCGTCTCACACATCTGCGTCACGTCACATCCCAGTCTCGGGATCGGCTTCGTTCCTGGTTCCATGATACTCACTGACGTGGCTACGAGAACAGACATTTCTCGTGTGCCGGCAGCGTTGATCGCGCTTTTCGCAGTGGTACCCGTCGTGAACACGTCATCGACGAGGATGGCGCCCTCAGGCACGCGACCGATCCTCCGGAAGTCGATGTCGTGGCGATCCTCGAGAGTGGCTCCGGCCTGACGCTTCCACCAGAGGGGCGCGCCAAGCGCGTCCAGTACCTCGAGACCGGTGAGGCTGCTCA
>JAZFUH010000044.1:0-2061 GCA_036447125.1 Acidimicrobiia bacterium
TGTCCTTGCCGCCGAAACCTGACTCCTTGTAGCCACCGAACGGGGCCGTGATGTCAGATGTGTCGAAGTTGTTCACCCACACCGTTCCTGCCTTCAGGCCTGCTGCCATGGTGTGCGCCCTCGCGAGGTTCGATGTCCACACCGCCGCGGACAGGCCATACCGTGTGTCGTTGGCGATTCGGAGTGCCTCGTCCTGGTCATCGAATGGGATGATGGAGAGCACAGGCCCGAAGATCTCGTCCCTTGCGATCTCCATGTCGTTGTCGACGTCTGCGAACACGGTCGGCTCGACGAAGTAACCCCCCGTGTCCGTCAGAGTCCGGTTTCCGCCTGCGACAAGACGAGCGCCTTCATCCGATCCGCGTTCGATGTAGCCCATGACCCTGTCGAGCTGCGTGTTGTCCACCACGGGCCCGGCCTTTGTGGCCGGGTCGAGGGGATTTCCAGGGTTCCACGATGTGGCTGACGAAGCGACCCGCTCAACGACGTCGTCGTAGATCGATCGCTCCACGAGGAGCCTTGAACCTGCAATGCACATCTCGCCTGTGTTCCAGAAGATGGAGAATCCGACCGCCCCGATCGCGAAGTCGAGGTCAGGTGCATCGGCAAAGATGATGTTCGGCGTCTTGCCGCCTGTCTCGGCAGAAACCCGCTTCATGTTCGACTGCCCCGAATACTCGAGAAACAGTTTTCCGACCTCGGTTGAACCCGTGAACGTGATGCCATCGACCAGAGGGTGAAGCCCCAACGCACGACCCGCGGTCTCACCAAAACCGGGGACGACGTTGAGCACGCCGGATGGGATTCCGGCTTCGAGGGCGAGTTCGCCGATGCGAATGGCTGTGAGAGGAGACTGCTCCGCGGGTTTCAATACGATCGAGTTGCCAGCCATGAGAGCAGGGGCGAGTTTCCACGAGTTCATCATCATGGGGAAGTTCCAGGGCGTCACGGCTCCCACCACGCCAAGGGGCTCTCGTGTGATCAGGCCGAGGGCGTCAGGGCCCGTCGGGGCGATCTCGTCGTAGAGCTTGTCTGCAGCCTCGCCGTACCACGCATAGGTGTGTGCTGTCTGGTTCACATCGACTCGACCTGAGTACCGGATCGGTTTTCCGACATCGAGTGTCTCGAGGAGCTGGAGCTCCTCGGCGTTGCCCTGTATCAGTTCGGCGAGACGGATGAGTGTCTGGCCGCGGTCCCTGGGTGAGCGTTCTGACCACCGCCCATCATCGAAAGCCGACCGTGCAGCCTCGACAGCAGTGTCTATGTCGGCTGCATCACCGAGCGCAACCTCTGTGATCGTGGTACCCGTTGCCGGATTGATGGCCGCAAACCGCTCACCGGATAGTGCGTCTGTGTGGTCTCCATCGATCAGAAGCTGGTGTGGCGCAGTGATCGCAGCTGCAGCCTCTGTCCAGTCTGAAAGGGTCTTCGTCATACTCGCTCCTCCGCAATTCGGTGCCACCGAAGTCTGTTGACTGCCGAGCGCTCCTGTGGTGCATGTGGTGTCGATAGCTCGAGGTCCACGCTGCCGTCCGGGTTGGTGATCCATTTGATCTGTCGGATCTGCGTACCTCCGACCCAATCAGGAAAGAGGCTCAACTCGACATGATGATGGACCTGGTCCCCGATGACCTCGTACGAACCGGCGTACGACAGGTATCCGGCGGCAGCGGATGCCCGCTCGAGTGCCTTCGCCTCGGCGAAGGATCGAGTTCCAATGGAGTCGCGATCGGTCTTCATCAGGGACGCGATCATCCGCCCCTCGTCCGTGTAGGTCAGAAGCCCGATTGCTTTTCCGCGGAATGGCCTGATGACACGCCCGCCCTCCATCTCAACTGTCCAGTTGATGAGTTTCCACGTGCCTATGAGCTCATGCATGGAGCCAGACTATCCGTTCTTGTGAACCTGGAAGCCACCCGCGTGGGTCAGGTTTACGCAAGAACGGGGGAGCGGCGTACCCTCGGGCATCGTGAACAGTCGAACCATCTCACTCACCGTCGTGGGCTTTCTCATCGGTGCGTTTGCAGCAGCCGGTGTCGGTGTGCGCGTAATCGAGGAGGT
>JAZFUH010000045.1:0-2276 GCA_036447125.1 Acidimicrobiia bacterium
AGGAGATGGCGGTTCCCGAGCCGGGCCCTTACGACGTCCTCATTGCGGTCATGGCAGCGGGTATCAACTTCAACAACGTCTGGGCAGCGAAGGGCGTGCCGATCGATGTCATCAAGGTTCGTCAGAAGGGTGGCGATCCCCGCGACTACCACATCGGAGGCTCAGATGCGTCGGGGATCGTGTGGGCTGTCGGTGAGAATGTCACGAGGGTCAGCGTCGGCGATGAGGTCGTCGTGCACCACGGTGCATGGGATGAGAGCGATCCATGGATTGTGGCGGGTAAGGATCCCATGATCGCCCCGTCGTCCCGGATCTGGGGCTACGAGACCAATGACGGGTCGTTCGCCCAATTCTGTCTCGCATCCGAGCATCAGGTCATGCCGAAGGCGCCTCGTCTCACATGGGAGGAAGCCGCTGCAGCAACCCTGGTGGGGACGACTGCGTACAGGATGCTTCATGGTTGGTCAGGGAACACCGTTGGTGAGGGCGACATCGTGCTCGTGTGGGGCGGCTCCGGCGGCCTGGGGACACAGGCAATCCAGCTGGTGACTCTTGCTGGAGCGAAAGCGATCGCGGTGGTGTCGAGCGCTGAGCGGGGACGCTACTGCCAGGACATCGGGGCCATAGGCTATCTGGATCGCAAGCAGTTCTCCCATTGGGGCGTTCCTCCGCATTGGGCCGACAACGAGGGCCAACGAGAATGGACCGGGGGCGCACGGGCGTTCGGTAAAGCCATATGGGATATCATCGGCGAGCGCCGCAACCCGAGCATCGTCTTCGAGCATCCAGGCGAGGAGACGATTCCCACCTCGATCTTCGTATGTGAGCCCGGGGGAATGGTCGTCATCTGTGCCGGAACAACCGGGTACACGGCGGTGGTTGATCTTCGATACCACTGGATGAGGCAGAAGCGTCTTCAGGGATCGCACGGCACGAACGACGAACAGGCCTACGCGTACAACCAACTCGTTGTCGATGGGAAGATCGATCCATGTCTCGGCCGGGTCGCAAGATTCGATGAAATCGGGGCGGTCCACCACGACATGGACCTTGGCCAGCTACCCCCGGGCAACACAGCCGTACTGATCGGCGCACCGGAACCTGGACTCGGCCAGAGCTCGTAGGCGGGACAACGGCGAGGGTCCGCAGGCCTCGCTCGTAACCCTCAATCGCATCACCGCTCCGGAACACCGGTCCGTGGGATCGGCCGCGCTGGCGGACGGGTGTCCTGTGAGCACTAGTCAATCTGTACGGCGGGGTTTGTGTCTCGTGGTTCGTGTCGTCGATTCCGATGATGTCGACATGAACCAACCAGCAGAGCACATCTACGCCAAGACTTGCGCGAAGTGTGAACGACCCGCACTGACATTTGACGAGGAGGATCGGGCGCTTTGTCCGCGACACGCGACGATCTTCATCATGATCCCGAGAGTCGAGCCGAACCTCGACGACGACCGGTCGATGGCAACGGCTTGACGACACGAGCAATCCGTCCGTTCTCGTTGTTGAGTTGACCAATCGATCACCCCCAGGATGTGATGCTCGCTGCAAGTTGATAACCCCTGGGGGTATAGTTTGGTCATGGACCTTCAACACGGAGACCGCGACAACATCATCAAGCGACTCAAGCGCGTCGAGGGCCAGCTTCGAGGCCTCCAAGCCATGATCGACGACAACCGCGACTGCAACGACGTGCTGACGCAGTTCGCTGCCGCCAACCGTGCTTTGAGCAGGGCAGGGTTCCGGTTCTTCTCCGCAACGATGGAGGAGTGCAGACGCAACCCCGATCTGGCCGATGAGCGGGGCTACTCCCCCGAGGTCATGGAGAAGATGTTCCTCCGCCTCGGCTAGGGATACATCAAACACATCCGTCGCCAAGACCCCGGTTCGGGTCTGGTTACCGAACCGTCCGTAGATGTCACGCAGCAATCCGCTACCGTGCCCATCAAACATCTCGGACTAGACATGACCGGCAGCTTGCCCTCTCACCCTGACCCAGATCCAACGGATCCCAAGGACGTGCCCTCTGACTCGAAGGGGTGGGCAGTTGCTGCCCATCTCCTGCCGCTCGCAAGCATCTACATCCTTGGGGCGCTCTTCATCTGGCTGATCAAACGCGACGAGGATCCATACGTGGAGCATCACAGCAGGGAGGCCTTGAACTTTCAGCTCTCGATACTCATATACCTCATCATCTCTGGGATTCTGGTCCTCGTTCTGATCGGGATTCTTCTCATCGCCGCCGTCGTCATCTTCCAATTGGTCATGGCGATCAT
>JAZFUH010000046.1:0-11707 GCA_036447125.1 Acidimicrobiia bacterium
CACCGCTCATCGAGGAGATCGAAGAACTCAAGGTGCAGCGCAACGCGGTCGTTCTCGCACACAACTACATGACACCCGACATCTACCACGGTGTTGCCGATCTGGCCGGAGACTCCCTTGCCCTCGCGCATCTGGCCGCGGAGACAGATGCTGATGTGATCGTCATGGCCGGTGTCCACTTCATGGCAGAAACGGCGAAGATCGTAAGCCCACACAAGACCGTTCTCATTCCCGATCTCGACGCTGGTTGCTCCCTCGCTGATTCGATAACACCCGAGGACATCGCGCTCCTTCGCGAGCGGTACCCGGACGCGCCTGTGGTCACATACGTGAACACCTCGGCCGCCGTGAAAGCTGCCAGCGACATCACGTGCACCTCAGGAAACGCGGTCGCCGTCGTCGAATCCCTCGATGCCGATCAGATCATCTTCCTACCGGACCAGTATCTCGGCCGGTGGGTAGCGGGCCAGACCGACAAAGAGATCATTCTCTGGCAGGGTTCATGCGAAGTACACGAGCGCTTCACGGGCGCTGAGCTGAAGGAGTATCGAAGGGATTATCCCGGAATCCAGATAATCGCCCACCCCGAGTGCCCCACGGACGTGCTCGAGGAAGCTGACTTCGTCGGATCGACATCCGGAATGATCAACTGGGTCAGAACGGAGACGCCCGAACGCGTGGTGATGGTTACCGAATGTTCCATGAGTGACAACGTCGCCGTCGAGTCTCCTGACACCGAGTTCATCCGCCCGTGCAACCTGTGTCCCTACATGAAGATGATCACCCTCGAAGGTATCCGTGACTCCCTCAGAGACATGAAGCATGAAGTGCACGTCCCTGGTGACATCGCCGAGGGAGCCCGCATCGCCGTGGAACGCATGCTGGCGGTGAGATGAACGCAGCGAGAGTCGAGACGATCCTCCACGAACATCCCCTCATCATCGGTTCCGGCATCGCCGGTCTCTCCACTGCACTCAGTCTCAGCGGTTCTGTCGTCATTACCGCCGCCGGCGTCGGCGACGGATCCACTGCGCTCGCCCAAGGTGGCATGGCCGCGGCGATCGATGCAGATGATGCTCCTGCAGACCACGTCGCAGATACATTGCGTGTTGGGGGAGGCATTGCAGACTCGGATGTTGCAAGAGCGATCGCTTCGTCCGCTCCCCAACTCATCGAATGGCTCGTCGAGTACGGTGCGGCCTTCGACAGGGGACCCGAAGGCGATCTCATGCTCGGCCGCGAGGCCGGACACACCGCGAGACGGATCGTCCACGCCGGCGGCGATGCCACAGGCGCAGAGATCATCCGGGCGCTCCGGATCGCAACGGTCGAACGGCACGACATCACGCTGATTCCCCGAACTCGCCTCATCGACCTCATCCGCATCGGAGACTCGATCGGCGGGATCCTCGCGCTCTCAGACGACGGCACGGTCCAAGCACATCTCGCTCCTGGTGTCGTGCTCGCTTCGGGAGGTATCGGCGGTGTCTACGCGAGGTCAACGAACCCTCGCGATGTCCAGGGTGCCGGTCTCGCGGCCGCGGCACGCCAAGGCGCGACGCTCGCTGACCTCGAGTTCGTCCAGTTCCACCCCACCGCGCTGGCTGTCCGGGACCATCCTGCACCCCTCGTCACAGAGGCACTTCGCGGCGAGGGCGCCATCCTCATCGACGAGGATGGGACACGGTTCATGGTTGGCATCCACCCGGATGCAGAACTCGCACCGCGAGACATCGTGGCACGATCGATATGGCAACACAGGCGGTCGGGACATCGCACATACCTCGACGCGACGAGTGCCATCGGTGACGCCATCGAGGACCGGTTCCCAACCGTGTTCATGGCAGCGCTCGAGGCCGGGATCGATGCACGACGCCAACCGATCGAGGTCGCACCCGCTGAGCACTACCACATGGGAGGTGTTGCCACCGACCTGGGTGGGAGAACAAGCATCGAAGGCCTGTGGGCGTGCGGTGAGGTCGCCTCGACAGGGTTGCACGGCGCCAACCGTCTGGCGAGCAATTCGCTCCTCGAAGCCGCCGTGATGGGTCACCGGGTAGCCAGCTCCATCGCAGGATCGGAACTCGATACCACCGACGCGCCTGGGAGCGTCCCGGTCGATGCCTTCGACCGCGCATCGAGGTACTACGAAGCCGACACATACGCCGTTCGTCAGATCGCTTGGAACCACATCGGAATCGCAAGAGATCGACAAGGCCTCGAACGGGCTCTCGAAGAACTCAACGCGATCGATGGACCACCATCGGACTCATCGACGGTTGCCGCGCTCATCGCAGCGGCTGCACTGAAACGAACCGAGTCACGGGGAGCTCATTATCGTACGGACTTCCCTGATCTGGATAGCGCGCTAGCTGAACGCTCCCACACGACACCCGAATTGCACAAGCAGGTGGTGCTCACGCCCCGATCAGCATCGGTCACATCTTGACCGTTCATATTCCAACCTCTGCCGCCGATGTGATAGCGCTGGCATATGTGGAGGATCTCGCCGATGCAGGGGACCTCACTTCACTCGCAACGATCCCTCGGGACCATCGGTCCGTTGCGAAGATCGTGGCGCGCGCCCAGGGGTGCGTGGCTGGTATCCCTGTCGCTGAGATGTGCTTTGCCCACATTGATCGGCGAGTCACCGTCGATCTACTCGTCGACGACGGCACTGTCGTGGTGCCGGGAACCGTGCTGCTCGAGGCCTGCGGGCCGACAAGGTCGATCCTCACCGCTGAGAGAGTCGTTCTGAATCTCCTTGGGCGGCTCTCGGGCATTGCCACTGCGACCCATGCCTTTGTCGATGCAGTGGGGGGCACGGGATCGAAGATCTCAGACACACGAAAGACGACGCCAGGTATGCGAGCGCTCGAGAAGTATGCCGTGACGATTGGGGGAGGGGTCAATCACAGGATGGGTCTCTACGACGCGGTCATGATCAAGGACAACCACCTGGTCGCATCCACCTCGATCGCTGATGCCGTTGCAAAGGCCCGGAGCCTGGTCGGTCCCGACATGGTCGTCGAGATCGAAGTGGATACCCTCGATCAACTCGCCGAGGCAATAGATACCGATGCAGACATCGTGCTGCTCGACAATATGAGTCCAGCCGAACTTCAGAAAGCAGTCAAGATGGTGGGGTCCACGATGCGCACCGAAGCATCGGGTGGCGTGACCCTCGAAACCGTACGCGAAGTCGCAGAGACCGGCGTTGACGTGATCTCGGTCGGTTGGCTCACGCACTCGGCCCCGGCCCTCGACGTCGCAATGGAACTGTCCGACACAACACCTGCCCAGGAGAAGTCTGGTTTCTGGAAGTGAGCCGGAGGCGAACGATCAGCGAGCGGAGCTCGCTCAGTTGGAGAACGTGAACGCTTGAGCGCTGAACCAGCGGGACGCCACTTGCTCGTAGTGGCGCTGGGATGCTTCCCCGTCAGCTCGTTCAAGAGCGAGAAGACTGTTTCTGACGTCTTCGACCGACTCGTCGAGCACGATGTCGGCTTCTGAGAACACCCGTGCGACCTGGTCGTAGTCAAGTTCGACCATTGATTCGGCTGAATACTCGACGAGCCATCGCTCAAGATCTATCACCCGCTCGACAACCTGTTCAGGGAATCCAGCAGTCGCCAGCACCGTTGCTGACCAATGAACCCTGTCAACGGCCTCACCGATGGAGGTTCGGTACCGGATTGACGGACCCTCGGTCGTTTGGTACAGCTCCCTTTCGGAAGGAGCGAATGCGGAAAACCACCGGAGCGGGACATGCCACGGGGACGAGAGGATATAGCTGCGCGATATCGGGGTTGCGTTCCTGAGTTCCGAGAGCTCGGCAACGAGCTCGAGCCGCTCGATCTCAGTGACCACAGGCAGTGCGGGATACGTCCTCGCGAACGCGAGCACTCCTTCGATCATCCGGATCCTGGTGTTCCTCGGGCACGCGTATTGCTCACCCTGCCACACCGTGAACAGAGCGTCGTCTGTCGTGGATTCGGTCCATATGAACGTCCCATCGTGCATCACACGTTGCTCACCCATGACTTCGCGTGCCGGTGGCAGTGCACCGACACGCGTGGCCGGCATGTAGGTCCGTAAATAGGCCGTCTTGATCACCCGATGAGCCTACGCCTTTGTCCGGGCTGAGTAGCCGGATCTGGTATCACTAACATGAGTGGAGTCGCACACGGGTACCTGCACGATTCACCGGAGGCCTGACTTGGGAGTATTCGAGACGATCGGCACGGAGACACACGAGTCCGTGCACTTCGGTGTAGACCACGCATCGGGACTAAGGGCGATCGTTGCCATCCACAGCACCGCTCTGGGCCCCTCTCTCGGGGGGACACGCTTCTATCCGTATCCTGATGAGCACTCGGCGCTCGTCGACGTTCTGCGACTGTCCAAGGGCATGACATATAAGGCAGCCGCCGCAGGGTTGGCCCAGGGCGGAGGCAAAGCGGTCATCATTGGTGACCCGGACAAGATTGCAAGCGACGGCCTGTTCCGCGCGTATGGGCGCTTCGTCGAAGGCCTCGCTGGTCGCTACATAACAGCCGAGGATGTCGGGACGTCCGTTGGGAACATGGAGGTCGTTGCCACCGGGACATCATTCGTGAGGGGGCTTCCGATCGACAACGGCGGGTCGGGTGACCCGTCACCTGCAACGGCACGTGGAGTCGTGGCTTCCATCAGAGCCGTGGGAGACCACCTGTGGGGAACGGACGATCTTCACGGTCGAAGAGTCGCAGTGAAGGGCGTCGGCAAGGTGGGTTACGCGCTTGTCGAAATGCTTTCTTCTCGCGGCGCCGAGCTCATCGTTGCGGACGTGGACGAAAAGGCCACAGATGCAGTGGCGAGCGACTTCGGAGCAAAGGTGGTTTCCGTCGCGGAGATCCACACCGTCGACTGCGACATCTATTCACCGTGCGCGCTCGGAGCAGACCTCAACGAGTCGACCATTCCCCACCTCCGCTGCACTGCAGTCGTTGGCTCAGCAAACAACCAACTAGCGGTAGCCGGCGACGCTGATCGGCTGACACGCCGGGGAATCCTCTATGCACCAGATTTCGTCGTCAACGCCGGGGGAATCATCAACATCGCAGCTGAGACGGGTGGATACTCAGTCGAAAAATCGAATCGAATGGTGGACAACATCTACAACAACCTCACCGAGATCCTCGATATATCAGAGCGACTGGGAATCGGTACCGAGGCAGCAGCAGAACACGTTGCAGAGACGCGAATCGAAGCGGCAAGGAAACAAGGAGATGAATCGTGACGTTGGGACTTGATAGCGTGATCGATCACACCGCACTCGGCCTCAGCGATGACGATCTGGTTGACCTGTATCGCAAGATGCTGCTTGCTCGGAAACTCGATGAGCGCATGTGGGCCCTCAACCGCCAGGGTCGGGTTCCGTTCGTAGTTTCGGTTTCGGGTCACGAGGCGACGCAGGTCGGCGCCGCATCAGCAATCGATCCTTCGAAGGACTGGTCGATGCCCTACTACAGGGACGTTGCGTACGTACTCGCCCTGGGCATGTCGGCACAGGACGTGTTCGCTGGTGTGTTCGCCAAGGAGTCAGACCCATCGAGCGGCGGCAGGCAGATGCCGAACCACTGGTCGGAGCCAGACCTCAACATCTTCACCCAGGGATCGGTCGTTGGTGTGCAGTATCCCCAGGCATGCGGTGTTGCGTACGAGCTGAAGCGCAGCGGCAGCGATGCTGTTGTCGTCGTCGACGGTGGCGAGGGCTCGACGTCTGAGGGTGATTGGCACGAAGCCATGAATTTCGCGGGTATCCACAAACTCCCCGTCATCTTCCTGATCCAGAACAATCTGTACGCCATCTCTGTGCCGGCTGCCGACGAATTCGCCGGCCAGATCGCAGACAGAGCCGTCGGATATGGGATGCCTGGTGTTGTCGTCGACGGGAACAACGTCCTCGAGGTCTACGGCGCAATGTCTGCGGCTGTTGAACGAGCCAGAGCAGGTGAAGGACCGACGCTCATCGAGGCGAAGACCTATCGGTACTACGCCCACACATCAGACGACGATGACAAGCTCTATCGCAGCCGCGAAGAGGTCGAGCTCTGGCGACGCAAGGATCCGATCCCCAACTTCAGGCAGTATCTCGTCGAGCAGAGAATCCTGACCCAGACCCTTGAACGGGAGATCGAGACAGCCGTCGTTGAGGAGATCGCTGCAGCCGTAAAGGCGACAGAGTCATCCCCCGATCCGTCGGATCCGTTCGGCCATGTGTTCGTCAATGACATCGTACCGACCCATCCGGTGACGACCGTTGAGCGTGAGCCAGAAGGTGAAGACGGCAACCTGATCACAGCGATCAACAGGTCCATGCACGACCTCATGACCGACCATGAAGACATGATCGTGTTCGGTGAGGATGTGGCAGATCCGAAAGGCGGGGTGTTCAAGGCGACGAAAGGCCTGACAGACACGTTCGGTGAGGATCGTTCCTTCAACACCCCGATCGCGGAGGCACTCGTCGTCGGCTTGGGCATCGGGACCGCTGCGACGGGCACAAAGACGCTTGCCGAGATCCAGTTCGCTGACTTCATTCACCCTGGATTCGATCAGATCATCTCGGAGATGGCACGAATCCACTACCGCTCAAACGGTCGATGGTCACTTCCAATGACTATCCGCAGCCCCTATGGCGGTGGAATCCGCGGCGCTCTGTATCACTCCCAATCGATCGAGGCGTTCTATGCGCATGTCCCGGGGATCAAGGTCGTCATCCCCTCAACGCCTGCCGATGCCTACGGCCTTTTGCGATCTGCGCTAGAGGACCCAGATCCCGTGATGTTCCTCGAACCGAAAAAACTCTATCGCCTGGCCAAGGGGCCGATTCCTGGATCTGGTCACTCCGTCCCGCTTGGAAGAGCCGCATTGCGTCGCATTGGCAACGATCTTACGATCATCGCCTACGGCACGATGGCGCACTACTCCGTGGAAGCAGCCGATCTGCTCGCCGACCGAGGCATCGACGTGTCGGTACTCGACCTCCGGTCACTCAAACCGCTCGACTGGCCCTCCATCGAGGCAGCGACCCAGCGTACATCCAAGGTGCTGATCGTGTACGAGGACAACCGCTTTCTCGGGTACGGCGCCGAGGTCGCGGCACAGATCTCCGAGAAGGCGTTCGAGTGGCTCGATGCGCCCGTTATGCGGTACGCCGCGCCAGATGTCCCGAACTTCCCGTTCGCTGCATCGCTCGAGAAACAAGTGATGCCATCCGTTGAAGGCATCGTCGAGCACGCCGAGACATTGCACCGCTGGTGATCGATCGTCTCCCTTCAGGGAGACAACGGACGTAGCAAGTCCTGGCGCCTGCAGGCTTGCGAGTCCGTGTGGGTGGAGTCACCTAACCTCATCCCATGCACCTCCGCGAAGCCACTCCAGAAGACATTCCTGAGATCGTCGGCTTCACCACTGATACTTTCACGTGGGGTGACTACGTCCCCGAGATGATCGGCGACTGGATCGACGATCCGTCTGGCATTGTCATCGTTGCAGCCGACGACACAGGTATCACCGGTCTTGCACGGGTAGTGATTCTCTCTGCCACAGAAGCATGGTCGCACGCTGCAAGGATTCGACCCGACCGACGAGGTGAGGGCATCGCCGGACAGCTTGCAGACGTGCTCCTCGATTGGGCTCGTGACCACGGTGCCCTCATCGTCCGACTTCTCGTCGAGGATGACAACGACGCGTCCATCAGGCAAGTTGCAAAGAAGGGTTTCCGAAGGGTCGCAACCGCGGTCAGAGCCGGGCGAACGATCGGAGACGCCACACCAAACCCGGAGGGCAACGGAGGCCGGCGAACACCGTCAACGGTCGCCGCACGCCCGGTGAAGGCAGCGGATACCCCGATGCTCGCCGCGGCGTGGTCCTCATCCCCGTGCGGAAGACCGCTCAGGGGCATGGTCGCCGACGGTTGGAGGTTCCACACCCTCACCGAGACAGACCTCATCGCGGCTACCCGAGATGGCGGTTTGTGGGAGTTCGGTTCTTCGTGGGCAGTTACGCGCCACGATGAGACGACCTTCGGTGTCTCTCTTCTTGACACCGACCCGGACGAAGCCTTCGACGTGATCAGCTCCCTCATCGACCTCGCCAACGAGCGTGGCGCAGAGGCGTTCTGGATGTGGCTTGCAAACATCGACTGGCTGGTCCAAGCCGCGAGACGCGCCGGCTGCGATGTCTCTCCCAGCGGCATCTGGGTCTACAGCCTCTGAGCTGTAGACCATCAGCACCAACCTCGCGAGCTCTCCCCTGGTGGTTGGTCCTGGTGTTGGACTGTTCTCGCGTACCGGGTCCGCAGGCCCGCTACTCGTCGCTCTGCGAGGAGGACAGATTTCTCGCGTACAGCTCGATGGGATGCCTGATCTCATGACTGTCGTCCAGATAGCGGCGGAGTTGCATCTCGCAACCTGCGTTGGCTGAAGCCACCAGCGTTGCATCGGTCACGTTCACGGCTGCAGCCTTTCTCCGGCCCAGTTCAGCGCTCGTGTCCGGATGGTCGATCAGGTAGGTTCCCGCAGCGCCACAGCAGAGGCCGCCGGGATCGACATCGAGCACTTCGTATCCGGCAGCTCGGAGGACCAAACGGGGCTCACTGACAATCCCCTGTCCATGTTCGAGATGACATGGGTCCTGGACGGCAACGTGCTCCCCGTTGTCCGGCAACCTTGGCAACCGCCCATCCTCGATCGCAGCCGCAACGATCTCTGTGACATCTCGCACCTTGTGGCCGAACTCCGGGTCGGTCTTCAGATGAGCGCCACACCCGGCAACGTTCACGACGATGACGTCGGAATCTCGAAGGGCGTCGCGGTTCCTGACTGACATGGCTTCAGCCTCCCGGGGAAACCCGTCGTGAACCGCCAACGCTCCACAACATGTCTGGCTCGACGGAGCGTCAACGCGGTAACCCGCTGCGAGGAGAACCTCGATCGTTGCCATGTGGATATCGGAGAACCATGCATCAGCCACGCAGCCGACGAAGAGAGTCGCCACGGGAGCTTCATTCGGGCCCCAGCTCCCACCCCGTGCGGATCGATGGGGAAGCGGAATCTTGCGGAGACCCGGACTCGGTACCCCGATTCGCTGACCCACCCCGATAGCGATCGAACCCGTCCGCAGCAGCGCCGGCTTCGTCAGTGCAGTCGTGACCACGAACCGGCGAAGACGGGTGCCTGCGGATGGCATCTGAGCCGTCACCTCTGCCGTTGCGCTCTCGATGATCTGGCCGAACGGCACCAGTGATGGACAGGCTGTCTCACACGCACGGCACTGCAGACAGAAGTCGACGATCTCCGCGAAACGGCTGTCGACTCCCACAGCACCCGTGTCCACGGCATCGATGGCCGCGAGACGACCGCGCGGCGATGCCGTCTCGTCACCCGTGAGGCGATACGTCGGGCACACCGGAAGACATAGGCCACATGTGACACATGTATCGAGATCGATACGTTGAGGCGGATGCGTTGTGACCCAGCCCATCAGACGCCCCCAGGGAGCACGCCGGGGTTGCAGACCCGATCCGGATCGAACAGTTCCTTGAGGCGACGCTGGATATCAACGCTCCCGGGAGCTCTCCCCCATCTTGACAGTGTCCCGCTCAGTGGGCCGTGTCTCTGGATCACGAGTGACCCGCCGATGGATTCCGCCCACGTCCTGAGGCCAACGACTTGATGTTCATCGATCTCGCTCCAGCCGACGTCCACAACCCCGACGCCGTGCTGTGCAACGAACCGTGTCGCGCCGGTGTCGCGCACATGACCGACCGCTTCGCTCACGAGTCGCGACGGAACGTTCACGGCAGCCACAACAGACTCATCGATCATGTCTGGCCAGTTGAAACCCTCTGAGGTCGACCGGACGAAGGACTGAGGATGTTCACGCGAGACGTACACAAGGCCATCATTCTCAGTCTCCAGCGCCGCGATCGGCTGATACAGCTCCCTGCGAACCGAAGCAGGATCCTCGACGCTCATGGTTCTCGGCACCGAATCCTCGGGCCAGAGCTTGAAGGAGATGTCGGCGATGAGGCCGAGCGCACCGTGCGAGCCCGTCACCAGCCGAGAAATGTCGTACCCGGTGACGTTCTTGACCAGTTGTCCACCGGCACGCACGACCTCCCCGTAGCCCGTGACAACGGTCACACCGATCACCCTGTCCCTTGTTGGTCCGTACCGATGCCGCCTGTACCCGGACGCACCGCAAGCAACAACACCGCCGACGGTTCGGTTGGGCGCCGTCTCCGGGAGAACCGCAGTGTGCCCGTGCTCCTCCAGTACGTCATCAAGTTCTGCAAGGGTCGTCCCTGCTCTCACGACAATCGTCAGGTCGTCCGGTCTGTAAGCCACGATGCCTGTCAGTCGTTCGGTCGACACCACGGTGTGATCGCCGGGTGACGGAGCGGACCCGGAGCCCATGAACCAGAGCGGCCTCGCTTCGTTCCTCGCATCTCGTATCAGAGCAACAACTTCGCTGGTGGAGGAGGGGAATACCTTGTTCACAGCCGCACACCGTTTGCGTCGAAGCAGCGCGAACCCTCAGGGAGCACCTTGGATGGATTCATCATCCCCGCGTCATCGAATGCCTCGCGAACCCGCGCCTGGGCATCGAGGTCGATGTCTGAGAACACAAGGTGCATGAGGTGTCTCTTCTCGAGTCCGATGCCATGTTCTCCCGAGAGCGATCCACCAGCCTCGATGGACACCTCGACCATCTCCCGGGCAGCAGCCTGCACCCTCTCGAGCATCCCCGGCTCCTTGGAGTCAAACGCAACGAGGGGGTGCAGGTTGCCGTCGCCGGCATGGAACACGTTGAGCATCCGCAGTTCGTACCGCTCACCGATCGCGTAGATCTTCGTCATCACTTCGACGAGCGCGGTGCGTGGCACCACAGTGTCGTGGAGGTAGTAGTCGGGCGCAATCTGGGCAACCGCACCGAATGCGGCCTTTCGCCCCTTCCACAGGAGAGCACGCTCCGTCTGATCGATTGCCACCCGCACATCCATTGCTTCGTGGGCGTTGCCGGCGGAGCGGATCAGCTCGACTCCGGCTTCGACCGACGCTGCCGTTCCAGTGACTTCTGCAAGGAGAACCGCACCAGCATCTGTCGGGTACCCGGCGTGCACGAAGTTCTCAACAGCCCTGACCATTGGCTGATCCATGATCTCGAGAGCTGCTGGGATGAGACCGGAAGCGATGATCCCGGACACGGTCGCCGCAGCATCCTCGATGGACGGAAATCCCATGAGGATGGTCGCAACGTCTGGTGGGTTCTCCGTGAGCCTGACAAGCACGTTCGTAACGATCCCGAGCGTGCCCTCGGAACCAACGACAACCGCCCGAAGGTCGAGTCCGGGCTGATCGGGGGCCTCGCTCCCGACAGTGACGATGTCCCCATCCGGGGTCACGAGCTCGATGGCGAGGATGTGTGCCACCGTGGTGCCGTCGGCAAGACAGTGCGGACCACCGGCGTTGGTCCCAACGTTGCCCCCTATCGTGCACGCAGCCTGGGAGGAAGGATCAGGAGCAAAGTGAAGGCCGATCGGCTCGAGATGTTTGGACAGATCAAGGTTGATGACGCCTGGTCCGACCCAAGCAGTGCGGCCGACCTCATCCACATCACGGATCTCGTTGAGCCTCGTGAGCACGACGAGCAACCC
>JAZFUH010000047.1:0-5094 GCA_036447125.1 Acidimicrobiia bacterium
GATGAAGAGGCCGCTGACCTGATGCTCGAAAAGGGAGCGATCTACGTCCCGACACGGTTCGTCGTCGACCTGCTCCTGTCGATGGAGGACGCCATGCCGCGTTACGCCTACGAGAAGATCGTGATGGTGTCCGACCACCAAGCGGCTGCGATCAAGCTGGCCATCTCAAAAGGCGTCAAGATCGCGATGGGTACAGACATTTTCGTGAGCGGTGACATCTATGGCAAGAACTCGTTGGAGATCAAGCTGCTCCAGGACGCTGGCATGACCGCCCTCGAAGCGATCGAAGCGGCAACAGCGAACGGACCCGACACCCTCGGACCGCAGGCGCCTCTCTCCGGTCAGCTGCGCGATGGCTACGACGCCGACGTGATCGCCATCGACTTCAACCCCATCGAAGACAATTCAGGCTGGGGCGACCCCGACCGCGTCATCCACATCTGGCAAGCGGGTGAAAACGTGAAGAAGCCGGTCTGACGCGCTCCCCGTATGTCTGGCTACTCGTTCCTGAAGTCACCGGTCGTTCCATCGATTGACTCACGAATGAGGTCGGCGTGGCCGGCATGGCGTGCGGTCTCCTCGATCATGTGAACCAGAATCCATCGGAGCGACCGATGCTCGCCGTCGCGATCCCTCACGGATAGCTGCTCCACTGTCTCCGCACTGTCGGTAACGCGCTGGGACATCGCGATTGCTTCGCGGTATCGCTCGATGATCAACGCTGGCTCCAGCTCCGACGAGATGTTGAATTCCCAATCGGGGTCCTTCTTCCAATCGATCGGCACCCACGGCTGTATCGGTTCTCTTCCAGAGAAGAACTCATGGAACCACCAGTGCTCGACGAGAGCAAGATGGTGAATGAGGTTGATGAGTGTCAACATCGACGGTAAGAGGCGAGTGTTCAACTGCTCACGCGTCAGTCCCCCGGCCTTGTCGATCATCAGTTCTCGGTAGTAATCGAGGAATTCGACCAGTGTTTCTCTCTCGGTACCGGCGTAGGTCGGATAGGGATGTGCCATGCGACAAGCGTAGTTGGAGAGCCGACGGCGTAGGAAGCGACCTTCAGATCTCCATCTCGAGCTGGGGGATGTCGGGCTTCTCGGCTCGTGCGCGACGAGCCCTGCGCCTGGGAACGCCGTCGGCGAAGAGGGGCTGCTCGATGAGACCCGCGAGGCGTTCGGCGAGTGGCCACCAGTCGAACGTGTCGTTGATGGTCGATGCGTCGTACTCGACGAGCCGGGGTGCGGTGACAAGTCCCGGAAGCTGCGCGTCGAGGATCTTCTCGATCTCGTTCCTGAACTCGTCTGAGGTCGAACGCACGTCGTCGTCACGCAACGCGATGTCCGGGCGAAGCCTCACGACCATGTCGTAGGTCTCTGACCACCGGGTCACCAACGGCCCGACGTCGAATGGATCCTCTCCCCCGCTGGCCCGCAGGTAGTAGGCGTAGTTATCCATGACACCACGATCGAGAACAAGCACTTCAGAGTTGCGTGCCAGGCGCAGTTCCTGGCGGATCTGGGACACGATCACCCAGAGCTGCGCCTCACCGGTGGCAGACTCATTGATGCCGAGCGGATTGTCCCGCACAACCTCGCGCCCGTGCTCAACGGAGCGGCCTGCTCGCTGCATCGTGTTTGCAAACGCATGCACTGCGGTGGTCTTGCGGATTCCGTGCGATCCGATGAACGCAACCTTGGCGCACTCCGGCCAGGTTCGACTCACCGGATCACCTCCATGATCACGACGCGGGGCGTCCCTGCTAGGCGGATCGTTCTTCTGGAAGATCGGACTCGACAATGTCCTGGATCGGCACCAATGTCGGATTGACACGATCCCGGACGACGTCACCGTCGATCACGACTCTGGCAACGTCTGTGCGAGACGGCAGTTCGTACATGGTGTCGAGGAGGACTTCTTCCATGATGGCTCGCAGGCCACGGGCACCCGTGCCGCGCTTCATCGCCTGTTCGGCGATCGCCACGAGGGCCTCCTCGGTGATGACGAGCTCGACACCATCCATCTCGAAGAAGCGTTGGTACTGCTTGACAATCGCGTTCTTCGGCTCGGTAAGGACACGGACAAGCGACTCCTTGTCGAGGTCTGCAACCGTGGTCATGACGGGGAGTCGACCGATGAACTCGGGTATCAGCCCGTAGCCGATGAGGTCCTCAGGCATCACCTGATCAAGGAGTTCGGATGGGCGGATCTCTTCTTTGGACCGAACATCTGCCCCAAAACCGACAGACTTGTCGCCGATCCGTTTGGTGATGACTTCTTCGAGTCCAGCAAATGCGCCACCAACGATGAAAAGCATGTTCGTCGTGTCGACCTGGATGAGCTCCTGGTGAGGGTGCTTCCTGCCTCCCTGGGGTGGTCCCGAAGCGACTGTACCTTCCAGTATTTTCAACAGGGCCTGCTGGACCCCTTCGCCGGACACGTCACGGGTGATTGAGGGATTCTCGGCCTTTCGGGCGATCTTGTCGATCTCATCGATGTAGATGATCCCCTGCTCTGCACGCTTCGTGTCGAAATCTGCAGCAGTGATGATCTTGAGGAGAATGTTCTCAACGTCCTCACCGACATATCCGGCTTCGGTGAGGGCCGTGGCGTCCGCGATTGCGAACGGGACGTTCAGAAGCCTGGCGAGAGTCTGTGCCATGAGCGTCTTGCCCGAGCCCGTTGGTCCGATCATGAGGATGTTGGACTTCTGGAGCTCAACCTCGTCATCGACCGAGCGCTGACCTGCACGCACCCGTTTGTAGTGGTTGTACACCGCGACGGAGAGAACCTTCTTCGCCTGGTCTTGGCCAACGACATACTCATCGAGGAACCCGTAGATCTCGTGTGGCTTGGGGAGTTCGGTGAAGCTGACCTCCTCGATGTCGGAGAGCTCCTCTTCGATGATCTCGTTGCACAACTCGATGCACTCATCACAGATGTAGACACCCGGACCTGCGATCAGTTTCCTGACCTGCTTCTGGGACTTCCCGCAGAAACTGCACTTGAGCAGTTCGGATCCTTCGTACTTCGCCAAGCTATCTCTCCCTAGCTCTCGACGGATTCGAGCTTACGGGCTGCAAGCACAGTGTCGATGACACCGTACTCGACTGCCTCGACGGCACCGAGCCAGAAGTCGCGTTCGGTGTCAGCCTGGACCACCTCAAGCGGCTGTTTCGTGTGCTCGGCGAGGATCTCGTTGATGTCTTCCCTGGTCTTGAGGATCTCGCGTGCGTGGATCTCAATGTCCGTTGCCTGGCCACCGAGACCAGAGATGTGTGGCTGGTGGAGCATGATCCTGCTGTGTGGCAGGGCGAACCGTTTCCCGTGTGCGCCTGCGGCGAGAAGCACAGCAGCTGCCGAGGCGGCGAGACCCATGCACATCGTCGATACTTCCGGCTTGATGTACTGCATGGTGTCGTAGATCGCCATGAGCGCGGTTGTGGAACCGCCCGGTGAGTTGATGTACAGGTTGATGTCCTTGTCAGGATCCTCACCCTCGAGGTGGAGAAGCTGGGCCATGATGATGTTTGCAACACCATCGTCGATGGGCGTTCCGAGGAACACGATGCGGTCCTTGAGAAGACGGCTGTAGATGTCGAACGCACGCTCTCCCCGGGGGGTGTTCTCGACAACGGTTGGGACCAGATAGCTCATCCTTGCTCCTCAGATTCATCTGCGGCGTCCTGTTCAGTATCGGACACCTCAGAGGTTCCCTCAACCTCTTCGGTTTCGGGTTCTTCCTCATTCTTCTCTTCTTCTGGCTCGATCACGACCGGAGTCAGATCGACAGGGTTCCCATCAGAGTCGACCGCCCTTGCGGAATCCACGAGACTGGTGAGGGCCCGTTCGCGGAGGATATCACCGGTGAGCGCCTCTACTTGACCATCTGCCTTCCAGCCATCCACAATCCTGGCCGCTTCCTCCTCAGAAACGCTGCGGAGACTCACAACGTGGTCGATGAGCTCGTCGTCCTCCACCTCCCAGCTCTCGATGGCTGAGATCGATTCGAGGATGATCCTCATGGAGAGTGCCCGCTCTGCCTCGGCTCTGGTCGTAGCGATGAACGTGGTTTCGTCCTGGCCGATGATATTGAGGTAGTCCTCGATGGAGATCTCGCTCTCCTTGAGACGTTCGACGAGGCTCCTCACACGGCCATCCACTTCTGCGCTGAGAAGCGCTTCAGGAAGGTCGAACTCGACTTCGTTGACAACGTACTCGACGACCTTGTCCCTGAGGACACCTCGCTGGGTGTGCACCTTGTATGCAAGCATGTTGGTCTCGATCGCTTCGAGCAGCTCAGCAGCCGTCTCGAACTCGGTCGAATCCTCGACCATTTCGTCCGTGAGTTCGGGGAGGTTCTTCTTCTTGCCTTCCTTGATGGTGATCGTCAGCGTGACGTCCTCGCCACCCATATCCGAGTAACCATCCGGCAACGTCCCTTCACCGGTGACGGTTGCACCGACGGCAGCGTCCACGAGGAGCACGTCGACTCCTTCGATGAAGGATTTCGATCCAACCTCGTACATGAGGTCCTTCGCACCGGCAGACTCAACCACTTCCCTTTCGTATTCGACGGCGATGTCGATAAGTGCAAAGTCACCATCGGACAGGTCACCTTCAAGGTCGACGAGTTCGGCGAACTGTTCGCGGAGCGCGTCCACCTGCTCGGTGATCTCCTCGTCTGTGACCGTTGGATTCTCGACCTCGATCTCGATATCCCCGAATTCTGGGAGAGCATCAAGGACGGGCCAGAGCGTCACGACGATGTCGATCTCGACGGTGCCGTCCTCGTTGTCGTCTCTGATCTCCGTGATCGATGGCAGTGTCACCGGATCGAGACCAGCCTCGTCTATCGCTTCAGGAACGATCTCCCGGATCGCTTCCTCCACGGCTTCTGAGCGCAGATAGTCTGCACCAACGTGTCGTTCGACGACCTGGAGCGGTGCCCGGCCGGGCCGGAAGCCTTTGATCTTCATGTTCTTCGAGATCTTCGCGGCGGCCCTCTTCTTGGCCGCTGCGATCTCCTCGTCCTCGAGATGGACCGTCAGCGTCCTCTCGAACCTTCCGGATTCTTTGACCTCGGTTTGCACG
>JAZFUH010000048.1:0-4689 GCA_036447125.1 Acidimicrobiia bacterium
GACCCGAGGTGCTCTTCACTGAAGCCGGATGGTCCCTCTGTTCCGGTCATGCCAATCGCCTCGGCGCGGAAGAAGACGGTGAGGTTGGCCAGATCGATGATCGTCGCCTCGATGGGCCCGATTGCGGTCTCGAGCATGTCGATCTCGTTGCCCGTCGGAAGAAGCGATCCGGTGATGCCACCGGCCGTCTGGGCGAAGTCGAGAGCGATCGGGGCTCCGGTGCCGGGCACTCCGTGAACCGCATAGGTTCCTTCGACACCGGCGGCACCGTCCACGATCGGTACCTTCGCCAGGAGTATGCGTCCCGTGTTGGTGTTGTGGATCCGGACCGTCGTGATGGGTCCTTCGACGCGAACAAGCCCTTCATCGATGGCATATGCACCAACGGCTGCAGAGATGTTGCCGCAGTTGATGTCGTAGTCGACCACGGGCTCGGTGACGCTCACCTGGGCGAATGTGTAGTCCAGATCGGCGTCGGGTCGGCTGGGAGCGTCGATGATGGCGAGTTTGCTCGTGAGCAGATCCGCTCCGCCGAGACCATCCACCTGGCGCGGATCAGGACTACCGAACAGGGACAGGATGAGTGTGTCTCTCTGCTCGCTGTCCCGGGGGAGGGTGTCAGCGCGCAGAAACACGGCCTTGCTCGTCCCGCCGCGCATCAGCACGAAGGGGAGAGACATCTGCTCTTTTGACGCTGTTGTCAGCGGATCAAGATCTGTACCGTGCACGCAGCTCCTTCAATGCCGACGGCCTTTCCTCCCCGACAGTGGGCGAGTCCCACCCTTGCGCCTTCGATCTGACGATCACCGGATTCACCCCGCAATTGTCTCACGAGTTCCACGACCTGGGCCACACCTGTCCCACCCAGCGGATGGCCCTTCCCGAGGAGGCCGCCGCTTGGGTTGATGGGAAGCCTTCCGTCTATGTTCGCCTCGCCACGCTCGACTGCCGAAGGATAACTTCCCTGCTCGAAGAGCCCGAGGCCTTCCACCCTCAGCACCTCAGCAATGCTGAAGCAGTCGTGAACCTCGGCAAAATCGACCTCGTCGGGACCGACACCGGCCTTCTCGTACGCCTCTTCTGCTGTTGCCCATGTCAGCGGCTCGAAGGTCATCGAAGTCGGTGTGACATCGACCGAGCCAGATCGCAGCGTCGACGCTGCGAGCCGGACGCCCCTGCCGTTTGCGTACTTCTTCGCCGCCTTGTCGCTCATCACGATCACCGCCGCTGCGCCATCGGTCACGGGGGAGCAGTCGTGCAGATTGAGCGGATCCGCGATCGGACGAGACTCGAGGACATCTGCGACGGTGATCTCCTTGCGGAAGTGGGCGAGGGGGTTGCGCGCAGCATTCGACTTGTTCTTGACGGGGATCAGGGCGAGCTGTTCCCTCGTCATCCCGTAGTCCGCCATGTAGCGTGTTGCTCGCATGGCGTACACGCCCGGCATTGTTGCCCCGACCGCGGCTTCTGGATCGCTCGGGTCCGGTGTGAGCGCACCTGAGAATCTGCTCGTGAGATGTTCGGTACCGACGGCAACGACCACGTCGTTCTCTCCTGCCCGGATGGCGAGTGACGCCTCTCTGATCGCTGTTGCACCGCTGCTACATGCGTTCTCCACGTTGGCGAGCGGAAGACCGGCAAGCCCGACCTGTGCGAGGATTCGCTGGCCCGTGACCATGCCTTGGAACACGTGACCGACATAGGCAGACTCGATGATTCGCGGGTCGATGCCCGCGTCTGCCACTGCCTCGAGCAGGGCGGCAGCTCCGAGGTCCGTTGCATCCTTGTCCGGATGCTTCCCAAAGCGGGTCATGCCGACCCCTACGACATGTACGTCAGTCACTTTCTGCCTCCGTGGGTCGGAATCGGTAGCCGGTGAGTGGGTTGCCTTCCTCATCCTCGCCGAAGGGCTCGAGTGACAGCATCAGTGGCATCCCGATGGTGATCTTATCGAAATCGACACCGGCGAGCTGGCCCATGATACGGACGCCTTCGGGAAAATCTACGTAACCGAGGGCATAGGGGACCTCGAAGGCCGGTGTTGATTGCCTCACAACGGAGTACGTGTAGAGCGTCCCCTCGGTTGAGAACCTGACGGTTTCGAGATCCTGGCCGAGACACCCTGCGCAGGCCTCGCGAACCGGGAAGAAATGAGCGCCACACGATCGGCATTTGCTGCCGAGGAGGTTGCCGGTCCCATCAGGTCGTACCTCGAGTACACCCGGTCGGAACGACTCCGAAATCACAGTTGTGGTCAATTCTCCTCCTTCACTGGCAGGGCCGTTCCTTGAGAGCGCTGCAGCGAGCGCGCAGCCGTCCGGCCGTTCGGTCGATTATATCGAGTGTGTACTGCGCGGCATGGTTCCGTCAATGGGCCACCGGCTCCATTTGAGTGATGCAAATTACCCACATGAAGGGACCGAGGCCCTCGGATTCACCTCTCTGGGCGGAGATTGGACCCGGAGAGTGATGTATTCGCATCATGAAAATGACACAGGAGCCGGATTGTCAGCAGGGCAGAGCACTGTGATTCTGTCACCAGCCAACCGACCGGCCGGACGGCTTGGTATCCAAGGAGGTGATGACGTGGCGCAAGGAGACGAGAACAGCAACAGGGAACAGGAGCTGCTCTACGACTGGAACAAGATCGGGGAAGGAAGCATTGCCGCACCGGGCACTGTGGAGATCGATGATGAGACGTTGCGTGACGGGTTGCAGAGCCCGTCGGTCCGCCAGCCCAATCTCGATGAGAAGCTCGACATCCTCCATCGGATGGCAGGCCTCGGCATCCACGCCGCCGATCTCGGGTACCCGGGTGCTGATCCCGTCGTGCTCGACCATGTGGTGGCTCTCGCACAGGAGATCAGGGACGAGGGGCTCGACATCGAGCCGAACTGCGCCGGTCGCACCCACGCGTCTGACATCCTGCCCATCGCAGAGGCCCAGCAGCGCTCAGGTGTGGCCATCGAGGCGGCTCTGTTCCTCGGCTCGAGCCCGATCCGCCAATTCGTCGAGGGTTGGGATGCCGACTTTCTCGTGCGGACAACCGTCGATGCCGTCACTCTCGCCCGCAAGGAAGGTCTCGAGGTCATGTACGTCACCGAGGACACCACGAGGGCCCGTCCCGAAGTCCTGAAACGGGTATACACGGCAGCGATCGAGGCTGGTGCACGTCGTATCTGTCTTGCGGACACCGTGGGCCATGCAACGCCGTGGGGCGTTCGGGCGCTGGTGACCCTTGCCGTGGAGATCATCGAGGAGTCCGGTGAGGACGTAAAGATCGACTGGTACGGCCATCGGGATCGGAACCTCAGCGTCATCAACTCCCTCGCGGCGCTCTCGGCTGGTGCTCACCGGGTGCACGGATGTGGACTCGGGATCGGCGAGCGCGTCGGGAACACGCCGATGGAGACACTCCTTGTGAACCTGAACCTCCTCGGTTGGATTGACACGGATCTGCACGGATTGCCGGATTACTGCGAAGCAATCTCAAAGGCAACGGACACGCCGATACCGAACAACAGTCCAGCCATCGGAAAGGATGCCTTCGAAACAAGTACCGGCGTCCATGCCGCTGCGGTTCTCAAGGCGCTCCGAACCGGTGATACGTGGCTTGCGAATCGGATTTACAGCGGGGTTCCTGCGGACGAACTTGGGCGTGAACAGGAGATATCCGTCGGTCCGATGAGTGGCAAGGCGAACGTCGTCGCATGGCTCGACAAGCGTGGGCACACATGTGACGAGCCGACAGTCGAAAAGATCCTTGCCGCTGCCAAGACATCAGACCACGTCCTGGTTGAGGAAGAGATCCTCGAACTTCTGAGCACCTCCCACACGCTGTGACACTCGACGTCGAACCTCGCGTGGAGAGCCGGAAGAGGGTTCTCCTCTCCGGTAACGAGGCGGTGGCGCGCGGAGCCGTTGAAGCCGGTGCGCTGGTCGCGGTTGGCTACCCCGGTACGCCGAGTACCGAGATCCTCGAGTCGATCGCTGCCCGTGACGACATGGACGTCCGCTGGTCGACGAACGAGAAGGTTGCGCTCGATGTGGCCCTCGGTGCGTCTCTTGGGGGCGTCAGGGTTCTCACGACGATGAAGCACGTTGGCCTCAACGTTGCTTCCGATACGTTCATGACCATGGCATACACGGGCGTGGGAGCCGGTCTCGTGATCGTCGTCGCAGACGATCCCGGTATGCATAGTTCCCAGAACGAGCAGGACACTCGGGCATATGCACGCATGGCCCGCGTACCGCTGCTCGAGCCAAGTGACAGTGCAGAGGCGAAGGAGTTCACTGCACTCGCATTCGATATCTCAGAGGAGTTCGACACACCTGTCCTTGTTCGGACGACAACCCGTGTCTCGCACAATCGTGGTGTCGTCGAGCTTGGTTCCCGGATCGACAGACCGGTTCTTGGCTTCGATCGTGACCCCCAGAAGTACGTCATGATCCCAGGCCATGCCCGCGCACGGCGCCCGGTGCTCCTTGAGCGCCTCAAACGCCTCTCGGAATACGCCGAGGGGAGTCCGCTCTCCGCCGAGTCGGGGGCCGGTGACGAGTTCGGCGTTGTGACCTCAGGCATAGCCCACCACTACGTCAGGGAAGTGCTTCCCGATGTGAGGGTTCTCAAGCTCGGTATGAGTTATCCGCTGCCCATCGAACGGATCAGGGAGTTCGCTCGAACAGTTG
>JAZFUH010000049.1:0-2969 GCA_036447125.1 Acidimicrobiia bacterium
GGGCGTTGAGGGCGGGACCGAGTCCGCCTTGTGCGTCGATTCCGTGACACTGGGAGCAGCCCTCTTCGTAGACCGCCTCGCCTTGTGTGGCCAAGCCGATCTGGTAGACCTCGTTGGCGTGAGCTCGCCTCCCCGGCTCCAGGATTCGATACACCGGAAACACCAAGACGAACAAGAGCATGAGGACGACGCCCCAACGCATCCAACGGTTCGTCGATTCTTCGAGCTCGGGATCGTCAAGGTATGGCGGTGATGTCATCAGTGACCCTCCGCGACACATGGTTGACCGGACGGCTCATCGATGCTCTCAGATCCCAGTCGCGGTCCTCTGATGATCACGCCGGTGTCGATCACGATGTTGTCGTCCTCGATCGTGACAGCGAAACGATCCATACCGCGTGGCGCTGGACCGGCGCGATGCTCTCCGAGCCGATTGAAGGTGGTGCCGTGGCAGGGACATTCGAACTCCCCTGACGATTCGCACCAGGGAACGCGACAGCCGAGATGCGGGCATCTGGACCACAGCGCAACGACTTCCCCCTCGTGTCTCGTGAGATAGGCCCGGGCCGCTGGGACGAGCAGGACACCTTTTTCGGGCACCAGGTCAGGAGAACCCGCCTTGACCTTCCCACCGAACCCGAGCGGGATGGTTGGCTGGAGAAAGTCCCACGATGTCCATACCGCTGCTACGGCGATGGCTGCGAAGCCGAACTTCCACAGTTTCGAGAGGAAGTTTCGTCGATCGATCGTTGAGGTCATAGCTCGCCGTACCACCCGTCTCGCCAAGGCCACACCCAGTCCCAGTCGGGACCGCGAAATGCAAATCCGACGACCGTCAGCAGGATCCACAGGGCCAAGAAGATCGAGAAGGTCCACACCGCGACTTTCCGCGCGCTGGCCCTGAGAGCAGGATTGCGGTCAATGTATGGCAGCGCCACCAGTCCGATCGCGATGAAGCCAGGGACAAGCACTCCGGCGACCAGCGGGTGAAGCTGCGACAGGAGCTCTTGGAGGGCGATGAAGTACCACGGAGCCTTCTCCGGGTTGGGTGTCACGGCCGGGTTGGCGATCTCGCGGAGTGGGGCGTTGAACATCAGAGACACAGCGAGCACGATCACGAGGACGACGAGAGCAGCAACCGCGTGACGGACCAGGAGGTGAGGCCACGTCATCACGAGTTGCTGCCGGAGTGGCACCTTGGTCGTCCCCGCTGCGGGCACACCCGGTACGACACCGAGGATGCGCTGCTCCTCGAATGTCTTCGGCTCCTCAGACATCGGAATCCCCTTCCGCATCGAGCGTGCTGTCCTTGCGCCAGCGCCACAGATGGACGACGATGATGAGCACGGCAATCGTCGGTAGGACCGCGACGTGCAGGACGTAGAACCGCAGCAGCGTGGCCGAGCTCACCTGCGGACCTCCCAGGAGCAGCCGTGAAATCTTGTCGCCAACCAGGGGGACGAACCCTGCGATCGAGGTGCCGACGGTGACCGCCCAATACGCGAGCTGATCCCACGGCAGCAGGTATCCGGTGAATGAGAGAAGCAGTGTCAGCATGAGCAGCACGACGCCGATGACCCAATTGAACTCGCGTGGCGGCTTGTACGCCCCTCGGTAGAACACTCTGGCCATGTGGGCGACGACCGTGACGACCATGAGGTGAGCTGACCAACGGTGGATGTTGCGCATGAGCTGCCCGAATCCGACCTGGGTCTGGAGAACCTGGATGTCACCGTATGCGGACGTCGGTGTCGGCACGTAGAAGAACATGAGGTAGATGCCTGACACCACGAGCGACGCAAAGAGCGTCATCGAGGCCACGCCCAGGTACCACGAGTAGCGAAAGAGAAGTTCCTCACGACGCACCTTCACGGGATAGATGTGCAGGAAGAAGTTCGACCAGTGGGCTCCGGCCCGTTCCCGCCTCGTATTTCTCGCCGGTATGCGGAACACGGATCGACCGACGACCGTGTTTCTCACGCGCTCGAAGAGGGATGACTTCATGCAACACCTCCGACGAGGATCGGCACCTCTTGCGGTACTCCGAGCCCAGACCATGTGCCCATGCTCAGGGCTCGGCTCGGGCAGCGATCGATGCACAGTCCGCATCGGATGCAACGGGACTCGTCGAGGAGTAGAACGGTCGCACCAGGGTCGCCGTTGATCTGGGAGGAGGGCACGAGAGAGATGACGTCGAGCGGGCACACGTCGGCGCAAAGGCCGCAGAGAACGCAGGAGTCGACGTCGAGCAGAATGTTCAGGAAGCATCTGAGGCAGCGGCTTGCCTCACGGCGCGCCTCTGCCTCGGAGAACCCGGTCTCCACCTCTTGAAGCCCGATGCGTCGATGTGTCGGCAGCGAAGGGATCGGGACCCGATCCCACTCGTCATAACGATCCGACTGTCGGTGGAAGCCCTCGACGATTGTCATCGTGCCCGGCCGCCGAGTCGCAGTGATGTCGTCAGGTTCCAACGCGGCGTGGATCGAAGCTGCAGCCCGTCGTCCGTCGGCCACGGCATCGATGAGAATGCGAGGTCCGAATGCAGCATCCCCGCCCGCCCACACTCCCGGAAGTGACGTTCGCAGCGTCTTCGGATTCACTGCGATCGTCCCGCGAGGGGAGATCTCGGGACCATCGACGCCCAGGCTCTCCAAATCAACGGCCTGCCCAATGGCAAGGATCACCGAGTCGGCATCGATGACCTGGATGTCTGCCCGGTCGAACTCGGGGCTGAATCGCCCGTCGTCATCGAAGACCCGAGTCACGCCCACGGTCATGAGCGCTGATGCTCGACCGACCTCGTCGGTCAGGACGGCATGCGGCCCCCGCCTGTGAACGAATCGGATTCCCTCCTCTTCAGCCTCCTCGATCTCGAACTCGTCCGCAGGCATCTCGCCTCGCGCTTCGAGCGAGACGATGGTTACCTCCGTCGCGCCGGCGCGAAGGGCGCTCCGCGCGACGTCAATCGG
>JAZFUH010000050.1:0-4871 GCA_036447125.1 Acidimicrobiia bacterium
AACGAAGACATCGCAAAGCGGCTGATCGATTACGGTTTCCACGCACCGACGATGTCGTTCCCCGTCGCGGGGACGTTGATGATCGAACCCACCGAGTCAGAGTCGAAGTACGAGCTCGACCGATTCATCGAAGCAATGGTCGCCATCAAAGCCGAGATCGACGAGGTTGCTTCCGGCGTGGTTGCTGCGGACGAATCGGTGCTTCGTCATGCCCCGTATCCAGCCGAGGATGTCACGGCAGATGAGTGGAGCCACGTCTTTTCGAGGGAGAAGGCTGCGTATCCCGTCGCCGGATTACGTCAGTGGAAGTATTGGGTGCCGGTGAGTCGCGTCGACAATGCCTATGGCGACCGCAACGTCATGTGCGCCTGCCCCCCGATCGAGGAATACACCTGATCTGTTCCTGGATGAGCCAGCGCCACCCGGGTGAGCCAGCCTCACCCAGGACCGGGCGACTCGAGCCCGGCGATGAGGTCTGAGAGGAAGCGCTGGCCGAGGCTTCCGTCGATGAGGCGGTGGTCGTAGGAGAGATCGATGGGGGCGACCAGGCCGACGGCGAGCTTGCCGTCCTCGACGACTGGCTGTTGCTTCGCCCTTCCTATCGACATGATCGAGCTCGTTCCCAGCGGGATGATCGGGGTGCCGTGTCCACCGCCGAGGGCGCCGATGTTCGAGATGGTGAACGTCTGGCCTGTCGCCTCTTCCGGCTTGATGGTGCGGTCCATCGCCGCCTCCGCGAGGCGCTCGAACTCTTCTGTGAGCTCTGCCAGGCCCAGCTTGTCAGCGTCCTTGACCACCACGACCATGAGCCCGGCCTCGGTGTCGACAGCGAATCCGACGTTGTAGTGGCTGCTGTGAACAACTGACTCGTAGCGCATCGAAGCATTGAATTCGGGGTATCGCTCGAGGAGGGGGAGAACGACAGCCGCAACGAGGGTCTCGATCGGATAGGGCATGTCTCCGCGCACGGATCGGGCGGCGATGAGGTTCTCTGCCCGTATGTCCGCCTGTACCGTGACGTGTGGGATCGTCCTCCATGACTCGGCCATGTGGTGCGCGATCGCCTTGCGCACCCGAGTCATCGGCGCTGGCTGCTGGTCCGGCCCTGATGCCGCTGCAGCCTCGACGTCTGCTCGTGTGATCGTACCGTGAGGACCTGAGCCTGAGATGGACGCCAGGTCGACGCCCCTTTCTTTGGCGAGTCTGCGCACGATCGGCATCGCTTTGAGCTCGGGGCCATCCGCGGGAGAAGCAGCGACGGCTGGTGGAGGAGCGAACCCGTCAACGGCCCCGGTCGAGGCGGCCACCGGAGGCTCCTCGGAGCTGATGTCTTCGGTTTCGCCGCCGACGACGAAGAGCACGCTACCTACTTCGATGGTGTCGCCTTCGTTGGCAAGAATCCTCGTGATCGTGCCCTCGAAGGGTGACGGGATCTCGACCACAGTCTTGGCCGTCTCAACCTCGACGAGGATCTGGTCGACATCGACCGTGTCACCGACCTTGACGAACCATTTGACGATCTCTGCCTCGGTGAGGCCCTCACCGAAGTCTGGCATGCGGAACTCGTGTGACATGGTGCGAAAGCGTACCGGGGCTGTGCCGGATTTGCAGGGAGGATCCGGCATCTGCGTATCCTGCCCCAAACCACCGAGAGAGGCATCATGCGCGACCTGTCCATGCACGGAATTCGGCCGGAAGCCGAGGTCTACTGGGATCTCGCAACACCTGTGCTCGTCGAGCACACCCTGGCGCGTGGAGAGGGTGTTCTTGCTCACAAGGGCCCAATCGTTGTCGATACCGTGCCCTACACCGGCAGGAGCCCAAAGGACAAGTTCATCGTCAGGGAGGAGACCACGGAGTCCGAGATCTGGTGGGGCGATGTCAACCACCCGATAGAGACGGAGGTATACGAAGCGTTGTACGACCGGGTGGTTGAGCACCTCGGGAAACGTGATCTCTATGTTCAGGACGTATATGCCGCGGCAGACCCGAAGCACCAGCTCGCCGTGCGGGTGCTCACGGAGACTCCGTGGCATGCCCACTTCTGCCGGAACATGTTCCGTCTCCCCCGCACCTACGAGCATGACGACACCATCGACCCCTTCATGCCTGATTTCACGATTGTCCACGCACCGACGTTCAAGGCGATCCCTGAGCGAGATGGCACGCGCAGCGAAGTGTTCATCATCATCAGCTTCGTTCAGAAGGTTCTGCTCATCGGTGGCTCGAGCTATATGGGCGAGATGAAGAAGTCCGTGTTCTCCGTGATGAACTACCTGCTACCCAAGTCCGGTGCGCTTTCGATGCATGCTTCGGCAAACGTCGGCAAGGACGGCGACTCCGCAGTCATCTTCGGGTTGTCTGGCACAGGAAAGACCACTCTGGCAACCGACCCGACACGCGACATGATCGGTGATGACGAGATCGGCTGGGGCGACGACGGAATCTTCAACATCGAAGGCGGCTCCTACGCGAAGACGATCAGTTTGAGCAAGGAGGACGAGCCGCTCATCTACGAGGCTGCGAACAAGTTCGAGACCATTCTCGAGAACGTCGTGCTGAACCCTGAGAGCCGCATGGTGGAATGGGATGACGGTTCCAAGACCGAGAACACACGATGTTCATATCCTCTGCCACACCTTCCCAACGTGGTGAAAAGTGGCGTTGCCGGCCATCCGCAGAACATCGTATTCCTGTCGGCCGACGCCTTTGGCGTGCTTCCTCCTGTCTCACGGCTCTCCAAAGAGCAATCGATGTACTACTTCATGTCTGGTTACACCGCAAAGCTCGCCGGCACGGAGCGAGGCATCAATGAGCCGGTTGCGACATTCTCGCCGTGCTTCGGGGCACCGTTCCTGCCGCTACCGCCGTCGTACTACGCCGGAGTGCTGGCGGACAAGATCGACGAGTTCGATCCGAGCCTTTGGATGATCAACACGGGATGGACGGGCGGTCCCCATGGAGTCGGCTATCGGATCCGTATTCCTCATACTCGGGCGATGTTGAACGCTGCTCTCGCCGGCGACCTAGACGATGTGGAGTTCGTCGAGGATCCGATCTTCGGACTGATGGTTCCCACCGAGATTTCCGGTGTTCCGAGTGAGCTGCTCCAACCACGGGGCACCTGGGATGATCCGACGGCGTATGACACCCAAGCGAAGAAGCTTGCGCGGATGTTCAAGGAGAACTTCAAGCAGTACTCCGCAGGGGTTGATCAGGGCGTGATCGACTCAGGACCGAGGGGCTAGCACCTACCCATTTGCCCGGGAAGAGCCGGCACGAACCCTAGATGAAGAGCGCCAGATCGGCGTCAGCCGCAAAGTCAAGGAACGCGGTTGCGCCGAGGCACGAAGCCTGTTCCATGATGTCCTCCTGCTTCACATTCATGACACCCATCGTCGTGGAGCATGCGTAGAACTCGACCCCGCTTTCGAGGCAGAGTTCCATCATCTCTTCGAAGGCCGGCATGTTCGAGTCCTCCATCCAGCCTTTCATCATCTTGGTCGCCACCGATGTCATGCCGGGCATCATGGAGATGATGTTCGGCACGCCCATCTCCTTGCCCTTGAGGGGCGGTGGTGCGGCAGCATTACCGAGGGGGGACACCTTGAGATGGTGCATGCGTTTCGTATTGATCATGTCAAGGCCGTAGAAGGTGCAGAAGATACCGACCTCCCACTCGAGCGCAGCTGCTGTTGTGGCCATGATCAGGACGGGGTAAACCTCGTCCAGTCCACCCTTGGAAGCAACCAGTGCCATCCGCTTGCGCTTGTCGCCGCTGGTCTGTTCCATTGGAGTGTCCGATGTTGGGGCAGTGAACGTCCGTTCGCCTACGTCAGTCATGTTGGGACCTCTCTTACTTCGTTCGACGGAACCAGAATCGATATTCGCCGTCTCCTGCGGTTTGCTTCAACAGTGGGTGGCCCGTCTGGCGAGCCCACGCCTCCATGTCGAGCGGTGCACCGGGATCGGTCGCCACCATCTCGAGTATCTCTCCCACTTCAATGGTCTTGATCGCTTTGGAGGTTCTCACAACCGGCATCGGACAGAGCAACCCTGAGCAGTCGAGCAACTGGTCGGCTTTGACGTCGTGCATTGAGCCTCCTTGGGTCGAGAGCGTAAGGGCCAATCCGTCCACAGGATGGTAAGTGTCTCGAATGCTCAAGAAGACGGTCGAGGTGCCACCCGTCGTCCGTCGTCAGACCCTGAACTTCGCTCCGCTCTTTGCGTGGTCCCTGAGGATCCGGGCCGGTGTGAAGCGCTCGCCGAATCGAGCTTCGAGGGCCTCGAGTTTGGTCACGACGACGTCTGCACCCATCTGGTCGACCGTAAAGAACGGTCCACCGCGGAAGGGCGGGTAGCCGAGTCCGAATACTGCACCGATGTCGCCGTCACGGGCAGATCGCAAAATCCCCTCCTGGAGGCAGAGAGCGGCTTCGTTGATGAACGCCAGGGAGAGCCTCTCGGTCACATCCCTCTTGGACACAGGCACACGTTCGCCGAGTCCGAGGGCGCCATAGACCGTCTTATCGACTTCACCACGTTCACCATCGGCGTACTGGTAGAAGCCTCGTCCGTTCTTGCGACCCTTGCGGTCGTCATCGATGAGGCCTGCCATCATGTCAGGCCCCTTCATCCGATCACCAAAGGCCTCGTGCAGGATGATCGCAACGTGCGCACCGACATCGATGCCGACCTCGTCGGTAAGGAGCAGTGGCCCGATGGGGAATCCCCAATCGGCCATTGCCATGTCGATCGCCTCCACAGACGCACCCTCCTCGAGGAGGAACGCAGCCTCGTTGAGGTACGGGCCGAGAAGCCGTGACGTATAGAAACCTGTGCCGTCGTTGACGACGATCACGGTCTTGCCC
>JAZFUH010000051.1:0-3226 GCA_036447125.1 Acidimicrobiia bacterium
GTTCGTCAGCCGGGGCGGCACGGAGTCAAGCGAACCCATCGCGGCGGGGGAAACAACGACGACCGTGGAGGCGACAACAACAACCCTGGCATCAACAACTTCCCTGCCCCCCACAACGTCGACGACGAGCACGACCACAACGACCGTTGCGTATCCACTGGCAAACGAATGGGAGACGCTCGGCGATCCGATTCCGGCAGCCGAGCTCGGGCTCAAGGCTTCGGGCATCGGCCCGATCGCCCTCGGATCTCCGATAGGAGAGACCACCGGAGCGCTGGTCTCCACCTTTGGAGAAGCTGACAATGCAGGTTTCGACGCTGACCTGTGTGCCTCCCACGAGTGGTACTGGATCGAATGGGGCGATTTCACGGCGATCTTCGACGGTTATGCAGTCGACGCGACCTTTATCGCATATCGGTACCAGACAGCCGGTTCCGGCACTCCGGATCCCACGTTGGAGACTCTGTCGGGCATTCGGCTCGGTGACACTGTTGAGGCCCTCCAGAGCACATACGGCTCCTACACGGTCTCATTCGAGGTCATCGAGGGCAAGGATCACTTCAGACTGCTCGATGGTGGGGAACTACTGCTCTGGGGGCCTGTGACGAGCACAGAAGCACAAGGCACAGTGGAGGGCATCTACTCACCAGATCCGTGCCCGCCCTCGAGCTGATTCAAGGTAACGTATGTCACAGAGCACGTACCATGTCCCGGAAGCATCCGTGCCCTGTGCCAAGGGGGTTCTGTGAGCGGCGCACAATCCAACGAATCCAGTCATGCCTCGCACGGACGCGTCCTCACTCCAGCCAACCTCCTCTCCCCAATCGCCGCCATCACGGTCTTCCTCCTCGGAATGGCCGCCTGGGACACGAATCTCGGAGTCGTCGCCGGAACCGTTGCTGCCGGTACCGTGACCGCCTTCGTGTGGTGGCTCGTCTCCCGCCTTACGGCAGGACCAAGTCTGGAATCGGCGATCGAAGGGCTCTCGCTGCTCAGTTCCATCCCCGTTGACACCTCCGGGCCGGCCCCCACACTCAACAACCCTGCTGCCACGGATCGATACACCGCTCTGCTGCGGGAGATCGAAGGGCACACGACCGGACAGATCCTGCTCATCAGCTCACCCGGCCCGGGCCAGGGCGCATCAACGGTCGCGCTCAACCTCGCAATCGCTGCAACCATGGCCGGGCGTCGAACCATGCTCGTCGACGCCGACCCTTCCCCGAATGGCCTCGGGCGGTTCCTCTCGACAGGGAGTTCGCCCGGCCTCGCTGAAGTTGCAGCGGGGACCGCGACACTGGCTGAAGCAACGCGCATGTGGAATCTGTCCGACGGGACTCGCTTCCCGATGCTTCCATCCGGAGACTCTCTCTCGGACGCCGTGGGCCTCGACGGGGTTCTCGTAGCCAATGCGATGGACACCGTTGCAGAACGCGCCGACCTGATACTCATCGACGTTCCGCCCGTGCTGTGGTCAAGTGCGACTCCAAAGCTTGGCACACATGCAGACGGCACGATTCTGGTGATCGCTGATTCAGCAGATCCAGCGGCGGTCACCGCTGCGATTCACGATCTCGACAAGGCTGGGGCACCTGTGCTCGGCTACGTTCGGAACCAGTCGACGGGGGCACATGGACTCACACCGATCTGGTGGCGCAGAGCCCTTGTCCACGGCCTTGCTGCGACGTTGTTGCTACTCGCAGTATTCGGTTCGTACACCGGTGTTCAGCTCTGGTACTCGTGGAACAGGGTCGAGAAGGAGATCCTCGACATCTCGGCTGTGACGGCACCTCTAGCCGTGGACGACCCTCCCGGGGAGTACGACCTGGAGCTTCCCGCCGATGAGGTCCCACCTGCCGAGCTGCCACAAACAACAGCTCCGGAGGAGGCCTACGAGACGTTCCTGATCGTTGGCGGTGACGAGGTCTCAGGAGCAGCAGACGTGATCCTGTATCTCGTCAACCCGACGAACAGCGCAAAGCCATTCATGGTTTCGATACCTCGTGACCTCTACGTCGAAAACGCGTGTACAGGGGGGAACAGCAGAATCAATGCGCTCATCCACGGCTGCTCCAACAGGGACGTGAACGGACCGAGCCTTCTGTCGTACACGGTGGGGCAATTCACCGGTATCGAGGTCGACCACTTCGTCCTCTTCGACTTCAGCGGTTTCGAGAAGATCATCGACGCAGTCGGTGGAGTCGAGATCTGCGTCGACTACGCGGTGTACGACCAGAAGGCAGAGCTCTCCCTCCCTGCAGGATGTACGAATGCCACCGGTGCCCAGGCGCTGGCCTGGGTACGTTCACGTCACACCCTTCAGAAGATCAACGGCTCGTGGAAATCCGTCCCCGGTGCGAGTGATCTTTTGCGCAACCAGCACCAACAAGACGTGATCATCGAGCTCTTCAAGGAGCTCAAGACGTTCGATTCCCCGACCGAGCTGACAGCCCAGGTCGCCGGCCTTGCTGATGCGTTCACACTCGATGACACGCTGAGCATCACGGGCGCTGTAAGCCTCGCGTGGGGGATGCGCGATATCAACCTCGAGGACATCAACCGTCTCGAGATCCCGGTGCGACTGGCCCGCTCCAAATCCGGGCAGTCGATACTGATCGCGACCATGCCATTCGACGAGGTACTGATAGAAGCATACGGCGGAAGCCTGCCGAACGAGGACCACCTAGCCGAAGAGTCCACAGCCCTGAACAAGTAAGCCGTACAATGGCACGAGCCATTGCGAGGAACTGAGTGACGACTCCCCAGGACCCACATTCGAATCCACCCGGATGGACAGATCCATATGCAGATCTGACCGACATCTCTGACGATGACCCCCTTCCTCCGATGGAGCCACCGACGACTCCGCCGGCCCAACCACCGAGCTCACCATTGCTGACCGGTCTGATCATTGGGCTCCTCCTGATTGCGCTATCGGTGGCCGTCTTCCAGTTACTCAAGCCCGATGACTCAGGCACCGCCGTGGGGACAACAACCACGACTGAAGGGGCAGGCACAACCACGACTGAAGGGGCAGGCACAACCACAAGCGAGGCGACAGGGACAACAACGACCATCCCCACCGATGATCAATACCCACCGTTCGATGAGCCGATCCCGGTCGACAAGATGAAGATGATCACAAACGGGATGCGCATAAACGACAACGACATCCCCGACATCACCTTTGGAACCGATGCCGAAACCGCGATCGGTCGGTACGTGG
>JAZFUH010000052.1:0-3662 GCA_036447125.1 Acidimicrobiia bacterium
GACGTCGCCGAGTGTGCAGTCATCGGTGTCGCCGACCAGCTCAAGGGCCAACTACCGGTCGGCTTCGTTGTGCTCCAAGCCGGTGTTGATCGCGAAGCCGATGAGGTGGCGTCCGAACTCGTGGCGATGATACGTGAGCGGATCGGTCCCGTGGCAGCGTTCAAGACGGCGATCGTTGTCGATCGGTTGCCCAAGACGCGGTCAGGAAAGACTCTCCGTGGCACGATGCGCAGGATCGCTGATGGCGAAGAGTGGAAGATGCCCGCAACGATCGACGACCCAGAAATTCTCATCGAGATCGAACAGGCACTATTGAAGATCGGGTACGGCGCGTCGGTACGTGCTGAGTGATGTCGTTGGTCGGATTCGTGAGCGGTCGCACCCATGTGCAGAGGTGAATTCGATTGGACGGATGGGCTGCTGACTGGGTTGGAATGGCGGAGTGGAGGCAACGCCAAGTGGTGAATGGTGGTCGGCGAAATGGTGACATGTATTCTGCGCAACACTCCAATCCTCTCGAAGGGATTCCCCATGGGCCTTGACCGGTCACACACGATGGCGACCGAAGCCATACACGCGGGGGAGATACACGACTCCTCCGGGGTCCACATCGCCCCGATCTACCAGAGCTCGACCTTCACCTTTGACGGCATGGATGCCGTGGAACAATGGGTTGCGGATGAGAGCGATGTGTACGTGTACGCACGTGGCGGGAATCCCGCGCGAACAGCACTCGCGGGCAAGCTGGTCGCCCTTGAGACGTTCGGCCTCGAGACAGGGTCAGAGGGCGTTTCGGCTGAGATCTTCGGATCGGGCATGGCCGCCATCAGCGCCACGCTCATGGGCATGGCAAAAGCCGGGGACCACATCATCACCCAACAGGTCCTCTACGGCTCTGCCGACCACCTCATATCTGACGTGTTACCCGGATACGGCGTCACGAACACGCGTATCCCGGGACTCGACCCCGATCAGCTCGAACGTGAACTCAAGGCGCATCCCTCGACCACGGTTGTGTATCTCGAAACGCCGGCAAACCCGACGACGGCCTTGATCGACATCGCTGCCACCGCCGAGATCGCCCATGCTCATGGAACTCGCATCGCTGTTGACAACACGTTCGCCACACCGGTGCTGCAACGCCCCCTCGAGCACGGTGCCGATGTTGTCGTGCACAGCACGACCAAGTACATCAACGGTCACGGAACAGTCATAGGTGGTGCTGTCGTGTGTAACGACTCGGACTTCATGGAGGAGCATATTGCGTCCCTCATCAGGTACATCGGGGGAGTTCCGAGTCCTTTCGACTGCTGGCTCACCAATCTCGGACTCAAGACTCTTCCGCTCCGGATGCGTGAGCACAGCTCCAACGCCATGAAGGTGGCTCGATTCCTCGAGTCGGAGGCGGCAGTGGCGGTCGTGCGATATCCAGGCCTCGAGAGCCACCCTCAACACGAGTTGGCGACTCGCCAGATGGACGGATTTGGTGCCATGATCGCGTTCGATCTCGGTAGCTACGAGGGAGCAGCGCGACTCCTCGACCGGGTCGAGCTGTGCACCTTGGCTGTCAGCCTTGGCAACATCGACACGTTGATCCAACACCCTGCGTCGATGACGCACCGTGTGGTCTCGCCACAGGACAGGGCAGCGTCAGGTATCACAGACGGACTGATCAGGATGTCTGTCGGACTCGAATCTGCAGACGATATCGTGGCCGATCTCGATCGTGCCCTGAACGGATAGTCGCCATCAGACCGGGATTTGAGAGCGCTGCGGCCGAATCGACGCTATATTTCTACTGCTTGGGAACTCTTTCATCCGATTGCCTAGTTGGGTCTGCCCAACCAATCACTTCGGCGCTGGTTTTGGTTCGAAGCGCAAGACAGACGCGGAAGCGTCAATGCAAGTGGCGATTGGAGCCAGTAGATGAAGAAGCTGTATGTGGGAAACCTCCCATGGACCACCAACGAAGCTGAGCTTCGTCAGATGTTCGAGCCGATGGGTGAGGTGCACTCCTGTGCACTGATCACCGATCGTGAGACGGGCCGTTCACGCGGTTTTGGTTTCGTCGAACTCGATGATGAAGCGGCCGAAAAGGCCATGTCCGAGCTCAACGGCAAGGACATGGGCGGTCGTGCCCTTCGTGTCAACGAAGCGCAGGACAAGCCACGCCGCTCAGGCGGCGGTGGCGACGGTGGCGGACGCTGGTAGCGAAAGCAAATACTAGAGAAGAGGGGCCCCGCAAGGGGCCCCTCTTCTATTTCAGGAACGCAGCTCTTCTCTTCCTGGATCTCTCCGTGAATGGGAGAGACGCGCACCGCAGGTGCGCAGAGAGGGTGACCGACACCTTCCGCCGATCTCAGTGGCGCTTGGCGCTGGGCGCCGCCACCTTGACCTTGAGAGACCTACCGCTGAGCCTTGATCCGTCGAGGGCTCTCATCGCCCTCAGGGCATCCGTATATGCCATGTCAACGAAGCCGAAGCCCTTCGAGCGTCCACGATTGTCGATGATGACCGTTGATTGGTTGACCCTGCCATAGGTGCTGAAGAGGACGCGAACGTCGTCGTCTGTCACTCCCCAAGGTAGGTTCGAGACATGAAGACTCTGGGTGCCGTTCGGCGTCGGTTTGCGCTTCTGCTTTGTCCTCGGAGCCGGGTGGCCATCGACACTCGTCACCTTCGCGGGGTTCTTGTTGCTCCTGGAGCTCTTCGTGTGCCGTTGCTTCGAGGGGCGGGGCTCCTCGGGTTTCGTGCGTTCGGATCTCCGTGCGCTGCGCTTCTCGATCGCTTGACGCAGGTCGAGCTTGTCCTGGATGCGACGTACCGCTCGCTTCTGGCCCCCCGTGACCAGGCTGATGACAGTTCCGGAGGCACCTGCCCTGGCGGTGCGTCCTGAACGGTGGAGATAGTCCTTGTGGTCTGCCGGCGGATCGAAGTGCACGACGGACGCAACGGCGTCGATGTGGATGCCTCGTGCCGCAACATCTGTCGCGATGAGCGCCTGAGCATCACCTTTGGCGAATGACTGTAGCGCTCTGCGGCGCTGGTTCTGTGAGCGTCCACCGTGCATGGCGACCGCACCAACGCCGATCCTCGATAGCTGCTTTGCGAGTCGATCAGCACCGTGGCGGGTACGGGTGAAGACGATGGACCGGTTTGCCATATCGATGATGTTGGCCGTGTGCTGCACCTTCTCGTCCTGCTCCACGAGCCAGAAGTGGTGCTCCGCATCTGTGGTGTCTGGTTCCACGCTCCCGGTCTCGTGACGCACAGGATCGTTCTGGTACTCACGGATGAGCACAGCTACATCGCCGTCGAGTGTCGCGGAGAACAAAAGCGTCTGGCGGTTCTCAGACGTCTGGTTGAGGATGCGACGTACGGTCGGAAGGAAGCCCATGTCAGCCATACGGTCCGCTTCATCGACGGTAACGATGTTGACGTCGCTCAGATCAACGGAACCTTGTTCGATCAGGTCCTCGAGACGTCCCGGGGTTGCAACGAGCACGTCAACTCCTCTGCGCATCCAGTCCTTCTGGGCCTGATAGCGGACACCACCGTAGATGGCGAACACCTGTCGGTGCATCGCCTTGCCATACGGGGCGAGGTCGCGACGGATCTGTTCTGCGAGTTCACGGGTGGGGGCGAGGATGAGAGCTCTGGGA
>JAZFUH010000053.1:0-5447 GCA_036447125.1 Acidimicrobiia bacterium
ATGAAGTAGCCACGACGAACCTGGCCCACATCTTCGAGACCGGACAGGACGCGATACAGACCGGTGAACCCTCCGGGGATCCCTTCGGCAAGAACGACGTCGCGTGTGACGATTCCGTAGCGGTCAAGAAGTGTGTTGACCGTTGCGATCGCACGTTCCTCTGCGGTCGGTGCCCCTGTGCGAAGGCTCTCAATGAGATACCAACGTCCGGAGGCGTGCGGCGGTGTTGCAGTGGGAAGCCGGCGACGAGCGGTGCCCTGAGATTGCGCTCGATGTCGTATGCGAGCGCTTTGAGCGGAGACACGTAGAGGATCCTGCAACGCTTTCGGTTTGGGGGAGGGGAACCTGTGGACAATCGATCCAGTGCCGACAGAAACGCCGCCAACGTCTTACCTGACCCGGTTGGAGCGTGGATGAGTGTGTGGTCTCTCGCCACGATGGAGTGCCAGCCCCGGTTCTGTGCGGGCGTCGGTTCATCGAACACCGCGTTGAACCAGGCGGCTGTTGCTGTGGTGAAGAAGTCGAGCCCTGACACGCTCGCAGGCTACCGGGCACGGGTTACACGTCTGTCGCGTCCAACCCTCATCCATTGCTTGAAGGTGTCTCGAACCCTTTGTTCCCTTGGGCTGACCATGAGACCTTCAACCAGACATCGAGGGGATCCGAAATGACAAAACTGACTTACACAGGGATCTGTGGGTAAGAAATCGAGACGACGGGTCGCTCGCTCGCGCTCACTTGCGGACGCCTGGCATTTGTCGTTCGTCTACAGGTTGCCGGCAGCCCTCACGAAGTCGGTTGCTGCCTTGAGATCGACAGGGTTGGTTGCAACCCCGTTCACCTTGATGGATGTGCCAACGATGGCGCCGTGAGCGACCGAGAGCATGTCGTCAACGTTGTCGATTGTGACGCCGGAGCCGAGGTACACGGGTAGGTGCGACAGTCCGGCGACGGTGGTCAGATCATCGACATCGGCAGGAGCACCGGTACCGGTGCCCGAGACGACTATGGCATCGGCGCCTGCGCGCTCGACAAGATCGTTCGTGGCGTCTGCCAGTGAAAGGCCCGCGGGAGGAGTGGCATGCTTGACGAAGACGTCGGCCATGATCGCGACATCGGGACAGATCTGGGACCGCAGCCTTGCAACCTCGGCGGCCTGTCCGACTATCGGTCCCTGGTCGGTGTACATCATTCCCGAGAGAACGTTGATGCGTACGAAGGTTGCCGGAGTGGCGGCAGCCACACAGAGCGCTCCGAGTCCGTCGTTGCGTAGGACGTTCACGCCAACGGGCAACCTCGAAGCCTCATAGACAGCGTTTACTGCCGTGGTGAGCGACGCAATGGTGACCTTTGGCGCGTTCGTGGCGTAGAAGGGGGCGTCTCCGAAATTCTCGATCATGATCCCGTCGAAGCCTGCCTCCGCGATGCGTTCGGCATCGACGGTTGCTGCGGTGACGACGCTGTCGAGATCTCCATCGAATGCGGGCGAACCGGGGAGTGGTCCCAGATGAACCATCCCCACAAGGCGTGGGATGGACATGTCAGTATGCCCTGGCTATCCGGAGAGCAGTTTCGGCGTATTCGCCGACGGCCTTGAGTCCGGTCTCCTTTGCGTCTTGGCGTTGCACGACGACGCGGCACCAGTCGCCAGCCATGCCCTTGATGACATGATCGGTGTCCTCGGGGCCGAACCGCCACGCAGCATAGAGAGGCCCCATGACCTCAACCCGGATGCCGGTCTCAGGGAACTCCTCACCGGCTTGCTCAAATGCGAAGGGCAGCGACCTCTGGCCCAGGGAGGCGATGTGGCGGAGCCTCGTCGTGTCTGCAAGCGGATCGACCCAGACGTCATCTTCCTCGAGGTGCTCGGGTCGCTCATCGAGAGGGACGATGCGATCGAGAATCGCAGCCTTGATATCAAGGCCGTGGGCCCATGTCTCCATGAGTCTGATACTTGCAAAAGAGCGCGCACTCATGTCCCCATACAGCCACGGCACACGCTCACCGGGGAGCATTCGCGATAGCGCATCGACAACGTCCGCCCGGCCAAAGCGCCACCATTCGATGATCTCTTGATGACGACGCCCACGACCCTGGACAACGCCCCTCAGAGTCCATTGGTCGAAGTCGGCGATCCTCTCTGCGTCAACTCTGGCCCTGCCTTCAGCGAGTACTTCGGCAGCGAAAGACTCGACGTAGGCCAGATGACTCACCGTGTCCTGGATGGTCCAACCATCGGCAGGGGTCGGTGTCGACCACTGGCGGTCGCGTAGTGTTTGGAGGAATTGGTCGAGGTGCTGTTGCTCCGCCACGAGGTCTGAGAGTATCTCACGCATGGGAGGATTCTAATGCGGTCGGGGTGACTGGTGAGTGTCGGGTCGCTACCCGGCGGAGTTGTTCAGTCTGTCGATGAGTGCACGCAGTCGACCGTACCCATGTCGATCGAAGTCGAACGCGATGCGTGGAAGTTCAACATGATCATCTGTTTCGACCTCGGCCTGGGTCGGGGGTATCGCTTCGATTTGTCCGGATCCGATGATGTCTGCGAACTCGGCCGAGAGCTCACCGAGCAGTGAGTTCGGCACACTTGTCTGAAGCCTGAGCACGAGAATCCCATCGACGAAACGCTGGGAGTGATACACGCGATAGAAGTGGATGATCTCCTCGACTGCCTCATCTATGTCTGTGGTGACCTTGTAGAGATTGAGATCGTTCGGTGAGATCATGTTCTGGGTGACGAGCGCATCGCACAGTGTCTCCCACGCGTCCCAGTAGCCCGTACCCTCGACTTCGACCATCACGATCGGATGAAGATCGGACTTGCCTGTCTGGATCAGTGTCAGGAGTTCGAATGCTTCGTCGAGCGTGCCGAACCCGCCGGGGAACAGTGCAAAGGCGTCGGACTCCTTGACGAATTGAACCTTCCGGGTGAAGAAGTACTTGAAGTTGATGACTTTCCCCGGTGCGAGGTACTCGTTCGCACCGCTCTCGAAAGGCAGACGGATATTGACACCGAAGCTGTGGTCCGTGCCTGCTCCCTTGTTTGCGGCTTCCATGATCCCTGGACCTGCGCCGGTGATTACGAGATAGTCATGGTCCTCAGCCATCCGTCTACCGAAAGCCTCAGCCATCAGGTAGTTCGGATCGTCCGGTTCGGTACGCGCAGAGCCGTAGACCGCGACCTTTCGTGTGTCGGCGAAGGGTTTGAACACGAGAGACGAGTACCGGAGCTCCTTCATGGCGGTGTTCATCATCTTGACATCTCCACGGTTCGTGTTGTCCTTGATGACCTTGAGTGCGGACACGATGACTTCTCGCACGAGGTCTGTGTTCGTGGTCAGGCCGTCGGTTTGAGCGACGACATCAGCGACAAGCTGATCGATCTGTGCGTCGATGCTCGGGTCGTTCATGCGATACGTCATGGGTGAAAGGTAGCAACCGGGAAGAAGTGGGTGTCGGATATGGGGAATTGATTGACGGATCACGGTGCACGGTCAGCCATCGGCATCTCTCGAGGACTGAAGACTGTGAACCGAGAACTTCCTCCGCACTGACCTGAGCTCTACCCGACGAGCACAACCTCTTACCATCTGCTCATGCCGTTGGTAAGACGTAGGTTTCGAGGCGAATCAGATCTTGTCGAGATGCAGCGTCTCGTTGCGGAGCGAACCGAGGCGTTCGGTGTCGGGACGAATCTGCATCCCGGCGACGTCGCGCATCGCATCTACAGCGGGCTTCGCAGGCACGACCTCGATGAGGCGGTCCCTGTGTGGGAGGGTGACTCCGGCATTGAGGCATTCGGGATCATCTGGCCCGAACACCGGGCGTTCGATGTCGTCACGAGGCATGGACTCGATGGCGACGCGTCTGCAGTCATCGTCTGTCAGATCATTGGGCTCACGGAGAGGAATGGCCGCGTCGAGACTGATGTCATCGGCGCCGATGAGGCTCTTCTCGACCTCGTGCGCGACCTCGGATTTGAGAAGGTTCCCGGGGGATACGTCGTGACCGGTCGAACGTTGACAGTCCCCACGGACATCCCTGAGACACCGTTCATGCTTCGCTCAGCGGCGATGGTGGACGTCGTGCAGCTCGCTGCCGTTCACTCGGGAGCCTTTGGGAGCGACTGGACGCCGGAGTCCTACCTCCGTCGGATGCAGATGCCGGGTTACATCGCCAGCGACGAAATCGTGGCAGTGGCCGAGGATGGCACGTTCGCTGGGTTTACGAACACGTGGTACGACGATCTCAACAACGTCGGCTACTTCGAGCCTGTTGGCGTGCACGGTGCCTTTCATCGCAGAGGGATCGGCTCCGCCCTTCTCCGGGAGGGCATGAGACGAATGTGCGCTGCAGGGATGACGACGGCCACTGTTTGGCACGCTGTTGGAGATGAGGCCGCAGCAACCTTCTACCAATCCAATGGCTTCGAACCGCTCAATTCTGTGTCGCGTTGGCAGCGACTCCGGTAGCGGTCGATCACCAGGCCGCTGCCGCATCTCACTGTCGCCTGATTCAATCTCGGAAGTTGACGTACTGCAACGGCAGTCTGAAGTCCTGATCCCTGATGGCTGCAATGACTTCTTGGAGGTCGTCGCGTTTCTTTCCCGAGACACGGAGCTGGTCGCCCTGGATCTGTACCTGGACCTTGAGCTTCATGACCTTGATGTCCTTCACGAGTTCCTTGGCTGCATCCTGTGCAATGCCTTCGTTGAGGGTGAATACGGCTTTGAAGCGGCCGCCGCCGATCTCCTTCGGCTCCCCACCTGCAATGGATTTGAGGGAGACCTTGCGCCGAACGAGCTTGCCCTTGAGCACATCGATGGCTGCGTCGAGACGGCCATCTGCCGAGGACTCAACGGTGATCCCTTCGTCTGAGAGCTTCACGGTGGTACTTGTGCCCTTGAAGTCGTAGCGGTTCACGAGCTCGCGAGACGCCTGATCAACGGCATTGCGGACCTCTTGCATGTCTACCTTGGAGACGACGTCGAATGAAGGCATGGCGAATCCTTTCAGTCGGAGAATGGTGGGCGAGAGGGACCAACCCGTATTACGGCTGACCATACCGTCTCGTAGTGATCACGGTCGAACGGATCGATGTGGGGGAGTACGAACTCCTGCCACGCCGCGCGCATCGGATCCTGAGCTCCGGCGTACATCCGGAGACCGGCGGGGTAACGATCGAGCACGGTTCGCAGCGACATCGGGGTCTCCACTCGGGTGCGAGCGTCACCGGAGGTGAACGATGTGTTGATTTCGACTGTGAGCTTCGTCAACAGATCTCTCATCTCGGGGTCCATACCGGGATGTCTGCGTGTGAGCATCGCCACGAGGTCATCCGTGCCGGGGAAGGTCTTCTCCCAGATGATCCAGCGGTCCGCAAATGCCTTGTTGAGGGTCTGGGTGCCGGCGTAGTCACGCAGATCCGTCGGGTTCAGGGTTCCAAA
>JAZFUH010000054.1:0-6618 GCA_036447125.1 Acidimicrobiia bacterium
GAAGTCAGGGTCAGGTTCCCCCTCATGGTCGGCACGCCAGTCGTGGAACAGGAATTCTCCGAATCCGGTCCGCTCCACGCGTTTGAGGAACTGCTTCGGGATGATCTGGTCCGTGTCAACGTTTGCGAGCGGAAGGGGAGCTGCTCGCCCGACAATCGTTCCGACGGGCTCCATCAGGCCATCTCCCTTACGTCGACGAAGCGTCCATGGATTGCTGCTGCCGCTGCCATCTCGGGTGAAACAAGGTGCGTGAGTCCGCCCCTTCCCTGGCGCCCTTCGAAGTTTCGATTCGAGGTCGAGGCGCATCGTTCACCGGGAAGCAGGACGTCCGGGTTCATAGCGAGGCACATCGAGCACCCGGGCTCGCGCCACTCGAGGCCGGCCGCGAGTAACACCTCGTGGAGGCCCTCCTTCTCGGCCTGAAGTTTCACGAGTCCCGAACCCGGTACAACCAATCCGGTGACGGTGTCCGCGATTCGGTGCCCCTCGAGGATCGAAGCGGCTGCACGAAGATCTTCGATGCGGCCGTTCGTACACGATCCGATGAAGACCTTGTCGATCTCGATGTCCGTGATGGCCGTTCCGGCCTCGAGCCGCATGTACTCCAGCGCCCGCGCGGTTGTGTCCCGGTCGACAGGGTCGCTGAAGTCATCGGGTTCGGGGAGGGAGGATGAGACCGGTAGCGTCTGGCCAGGGTTCGTGCCCCACGAAACGTAGGGTTCGAGTTCGGTCGCATCGAGAGTGACCTCGGCATCGAACCGGGCGCCTTCATCTGTGTGGAGTCGCCTCCAGGCCTCAACAGCTTCGATCCACGCGTCACCGGTCGGTGCAAGAGGGCGTCCGTTCAGGTACTCGAACGTCGTGTCGTCCGGGGCGATCATTCCCGCTCTTGCGCCAGCCTCGATCGACATGTTGCAGATCGTCATCCGGCCTTCCATCGTGAGTTGCTCGATTGCCGATCCTCGATACTCGATGACGTATCCGGTTGCTCCTGCGGTTCCGATCTTGGCGATGATCGCGAGGATGATGTCCTTGGCTGTTACTCCGTACCCCAGATCGCCGTCCACGGTCACGGCCATTGACTTCGGCTTGCGCTGCCGGAGGGTCTGGGTGGCAAGGACGTGCTCCACTTCCGACGTGCCGACGCCAAAGGCGAGCGCTCCAAAGGCTCCGTGGGTTGCCGTGTGGGAATCCCCACACACGATCGTCATTCCCGGCTGGGTGGCGCCCTGCTCAGGTCCGATCACATGGACGATGCCCTGACGCACATCATCGAGGCCGAAAAGGGTTATCGCGTTGCGCGCGGTGTTCTTCTCGAGCGTCGCGATCTGTTTGACGGACATCGGATCATCGATCGGCTGATCTCTGGCTGTCGTCGGGATGGCATGGTCGATGGTCGCAAGGGTCAGTTCGGGGCGACGAACGGTTCGACCGGTGAGTCTGAGGGCCTCGAATGCTTGGGGGGAGGTCACTTCATGCACGAGATGCAGGTCGATGTAGATCAGATCAGGGTCATCAGCCCCCGCGTGAACGATGTGCTGATCCCACACCCTGTCGAGAAGCGTCCGCTTGGTGGTCATCGTCTTCCTTGCCGTGAAGGCGGGAGCGTAGTGACATGGTGCGCCCTGGTGAAACGTACCAGTGGATCGTGCTGTTCTACGCTGGGATCCGTGCTGTATGTCCTTGCCGCTCTCGCACTGGCCGTTCTCTCCCCGCCCTTCGGCGTGGTCGAGGGGAGAGCCGTGTCAGATGACCGCGGCCTGACCGTCGAGATCACGGTCGAGGTCGACCGCACCTTCGAAGCAGTGCTCGTTCGCCCATTCTCCTCGTTCGAAGAGCTTCCACCAACGGCTCTCACACAGATCGACAGTGGCACGTGGGGTGGGCTGGTGACCTTCCCTACGGCAGAGGACTGGTCACTTGTGTTCGACGGACTCGAGGCAGGCGCGGAGAGCTTCCGATCCGATTCCGTGACGTTGACCGATATCGGCGTTGACCCGTTGGTTGTCGCCGGCGAGCCCACCCAGCTTCCGGGCCGCTCCATCGACTCCTCCACCCTGTGGCTCATCGGTGCCATGCTCGCCGCCCTTGCCGCATTGGCATCCCTCGCCTGGTGGACCTTCACCGACCAAGGATCGCGAACCCAGGATTCCTGACCGGACTGGGTCCGGTCCACAGCCCGAAGAACGTAACTTGACAAATGGTCGGGATTCCTCGACCATACGCCGCATGACCGCCCACGAAGACAAGCGACGAGATGCGAAACATCATGACCTCGACTACGACATCGAGGATGTCGTGGTGGCGTCAACGAATGCCCAGCTCAAGGCAGTTGCCGACGACACCCGGATTCACATCCTGAACCTCCTCATGGAGCGATCGGCAACGGTTACCCAGCTTGCCGAAGCACTTGAGAAGCCGAAAGGGACGGTCGGTTACCACGCCAAGGTGCTCGAAGATGCCGGCATGATTCGGATTGTGCGAACCAACAAGGTGCGAGCCATGACCGAGAAGTATTACGGCCGTACCGGGCGAACGATCCTGTTCGAGAGGGCCCCGAAGCCGGATGACCCGATGTGGTTCATCAACGATGCATTGCGAGGTATCCGCAATGTGGAGGGGGAACCCCTGCCAATGTTCACTTCACGGGTGGCTCGGATACCGATGGATCAAGCGGTCGAGTTCTCAGAACGCATCGTGGAATTGGCCGAAGAGTTCATAACCCTTCCACGAAGCGGTGAAACGGTGTTCGGGTTCCTCGCCGGCGTTTACCCAACGGACTACCCCGCCTTCTCAGATGAGAACGGCTCAGATGACTGATACCGCAGAGCCGAGCGAGAAGACGGCCAAGAAGAAGATTCATCTCGGCAGGAACTACTGGAAGCTCTGGACGGCAAGTGTGGTGTCCAACCTGGGAGACGGTGTTGCGCAGATCGCCTATCCATGGCTCGCGTCTGCCGTTACGAGGAATGCCATGCTCATCGCCCTCATCGCGATCGCGCAGCGCGTTCCCTGGCTGATATTCACGCTACCTGCAGGAGTGATCACTGACCGCGTCGACCGCCGAAAGATCATGACGGCAACCTCGGTGTTTCGAACCGTTCTCACACTCGGCGTTGCCGCCGTCGTTTTCCTGAACCAGGACGCTCTTCCGTCGCCCGGCGAAGTCGCTGGGGGAGCGATTGGCCATCCGAACACGGTGGTCTACGTGACCCTCCTCGTTTCAGCCCTGCTGTTCGGCTTTGCAGAAGTGCTGTACGACAACGCGGCCCAAACGATCCTGCCCGCGATCGTTGAGCCTGAGGGACTCGAGAAGGCGAATGGTCGTCTCTGGGGTGCCGAGATGGTTATGAACCAGTTCGTTGGCCCCCCGCTGGGAAGTGCCCTGATCGGCATCGCCTTCGCTCTGCCGTTCTTCTTCGACGCCGGCACATTCGCCATTGCCGCAGCCCTGATTTTCGCCCTCGGCGGGGTCTTCAGGGTCGACCACGCCGCGTCGGAGAACGGCGGAAAGAGGCCGGGATTCTGGAACGAGATCAAAGAGGGCGTCAAATGGTTGTGGGGACATCCGCTGTTGCGACCCATGGCGATCATCCTTGGATTCCTGAACGGGCTGTTCGCTGTCACTGCCGCCACGTTCGTGTTGTATGCCCAGGAGGTGCTGCATGTCACGACGACCACCTTTGCCGTCTTGATGATGGCCGGAGCAGCCGGGGGAGTGCTCGGATCGGTGCTGGCACCGAAGATCTCAGAGAAGTTCGGCAGCGGCACGTCGCTCTTCACCACCTTGCTCACCATGCCGGCTGCAACGCTCGTCATCGGCATTGCAACGAACTGGATTCTCGCTGGCGTGATGTTCCTTGTGACTGCGTTCACGGGTGTGTTGTGGAACGTGATCACGGTTTCGTTGCGCCAGACGATCATTCCCGACCATCTCCTCGGCCGGGTCAACTCGGTGTATCGGTTCTTTGCATGGGGCATGATGCCGATCGGTCTTGGGATCGGCGGCCTGATTGTGATGGGGGCAGAGATCTTCGGTGTTGACCGGGCGATGGCACTCCGCCTGCCGTATTTCATCACTGCTGTTGCGTTGTTCATTGTGTTCATATGGGCCGTCCCACAGCTGACAACCGAGAAGATCGAGGCGGCGCGCGAACAGGGGATTGCGGCCAAGAACACAGCGTCCGGGTAGGTAGCTACTTCTGGCCGTCCGCCGATTTCTTTCGTGAGACAGCAACAGCGACAGCCACCGCTGTGGCACCTGCTGCGACGGGAATCCATACCCTCTTTGGAGGGGCCTGGACACGTGGTTCAAGACTGACGGGGCGCTGAAATTCGAGAATGGGCCACTCGTTCTCGAGCGCAGCTTCCCTGAGCTCCTTTTCAGGATTGACGGCAACGGGATTCCCGACGGCCTCGAGCATCGGCATGTCGGTGAAGCTGTCCGTGTAGGCGTACGACCCCCCGAGGTCGATGCCGTCCCGCTCGGCGACCTCAACCATGGCGTCGGCTTTCCCCGGGCCCATGACGTAGCGATCGAGCTCGGGAACGTACCGGCCGAGGCCATCGGTGCGGATCTTTGTTGCAATCACGTTGTCGATCCCAACCATTTTTGCGATCGGTGTGACGAACTCCTCAGGGCTGGCAGAAACGACATACACCTTGCGACCCGCCCGCATGTGCTCGTCGATGAGGAACAGGGCCTCCGCGAAAACGAGGGGCTCGATCACCTCGTCAAGAGTCTGCGCGACGATCGCGTCGATCTCGGCCTTGTGCCAACCGGACACGAGATCGAGCATCTCGTCTCTCGCTCGCTCCAATGCGTCCTCGTCCGCGCCGAAGAGCATGTACGTGAACTGACCTATGCCGAGGCGCAGAAGGTGAGCTTTGCGCAGGAAGCCGGCGCGGTAGAGCGGCTTGCCGAAGGCAAGCGAAGACGATCCGGCGATGATCGTCTTGTCCAGGTCGAAGAAAGCAGCTTCGGTCATGGGCGTACGGTACCTCAGTTCCGGTATCGGCAGCGTGTTCAGACCCCTTGAACCGATCCTCGGTGCGTCGTAGGTTGATGATGCTTCCCCTCCGCTATTCGGAGGTAGATGTGACCGTTGTTGCCCTCTGGTCGCCGCTTGATGCCACGTTGGGTGTGGTCGCTCCTCTCGGTGCCGCTGCTTCGGTCGACACAGCGCTCGTCATCGATCTTGATCCTCATGGACCGCAATACGGAGGACCGTTCTCTCTCGCCGATCTGGTGAGCAGAGGTCCCAAGCTTGACCAGCTCGAACCGCAGCGTCGTGGTCCGGCCGTGCTGCGCAACGGAGGTGTCCAACCCGCCGATGCCGAGGAGATAGTCTCCGAACTGGTCGCAAGGTGGCCGAACATCGTTCTGCGTTGCCCACAGGAAGCTGAAGCGGGCAAGAACACGATCGCACTGCTTCCTCTTCTGCCCGAACCATTCACTCCGATGGTCGATGGTCGGGTGGTGTATCAGCGGATTCACCTGTCGGCACGCACACCGGGTAGGGAGACCGTGTTACCCGTACCGCGGAGCTCAACGATCGGATCCCTGATGAGCGGTGTCCGCCCGCCCCGAAGGGACCGGTGGGTCAGGGCGCTCGGACAGGTCTGGAGCACATAATGGGATCACTCGACCGCCTCGTCGCGTCGCTCGTGTCTTCGGATGTCCCTCTCGATCGATCGTCGCTTCGCCGTGCTGCACAGGCTCTTCAGCCGAGCATCGCTCCACTGGCCCATGACGGGGTCATCGATGCAGCAGTTGATGCACTCGTCGGACTCGGTCCGCTCGAGTCCCTTGTGAACGACGATTCAGTGAGCGACGTTCTCGTGAACGCGTATGATGATGTCTGGGTCGAGCGATCGGGAACCCTTGAACGGACAGATGTCGAGTTCCGGTCACCCGATGACGTTGTCGCCTTGGTGCGGAGGCTCCTCACCCCCCTGGGTCTTCGTATCGATGCGGCCTCGCCTGCCGTGGATGCGCGGCTCAGCGACGGGTCGAGGCTGCATGCGATCATCCCACCCGCCGCCGTTGACGGACCCGTTGTGGCGATCCGGCGGTTCTCCCCAGCCGTGGCCGACCTTGACGCCCTCGTTGGTCAGGGAGCGATCGCTCCAGAAGGTGGCGAGATTCTCAGGGACTGTGTGGTGGCAAGAGACAACATCCTCATCGCTGGTGCGACGGGAGCGGGAAAGACGACTGTGCTCAATGCTCTCGCTGCCGCTGTCGGGGAATCGGACCGGATCGTCACGATCGAGGATGCAGCCGAGCTCTCCATCACGGGACACGTGATTCGGCTCGAGTCGCATCCCGCCAATGTCGAGGGCGCGGGCGAAGTGACCATGCGTTCACTGCTCAGGCACGCTCTCAGGCTCAGACCTGACCGCATCATCGTCGGCGAGGTCCGGGGACCGGAGGCCCTCGATATGATTCAGGCGCTCAGCACAGGTCACGCAGGATCAATGTCGACGATCCACGCGAATGGGCCTGCGGAAGCTCTCGACAGGCTTGCGATGCTTGCGGCGATGGCGCCTGAGCGAGTGCCGGAGAGCGCCCTCACACGGCAGATCGCGGCTGCTGTTGATCTTGTTGTATTCGTGGCG
>JAZFUH010000055.1:0-4516 GCA_036447125.1 Acidimicrobiia bacterium
GAGCGCTCTCCTGGTCGGCCGAGAAGTCTGGCGAGGAGGAAGAAGCGCTCGGTCGTAAGGAGATCATCATCACGATGGTTGTGGCCGTCGTCGGTGCCCTTGCGATCTTCGTCATCGGCCCTGCGTTCGCAGCGAACTGGCTCAAGGATCTTCTCGGAGGCAACTCGATTCTCTTCGTCGTGCTCGATGGGGTCTTCAGGATCGGGCTCATCGTCGGTTACATCTGGTTGATCGGTCGAACGGCCGAGATTCAACGCGTCTTCCAATACCACGGCGCCGAGCACAAGACGATTCATGCTTTCGAGAACGGTGACCCGCTCGACATCGCATCGATCCAGAAGTACAGCCCCCGCCACCCCCGGTGTGGCACATCGTTCATCATCATTGTTGCAATGGTGGCCTTTGTCGTGTTCCTCACCCTTGCGCCGCTCCCCTTCCAATGGCAGATCGGCGCACGCATCGTGCTCATCCCCTTCATCGCAGGTATCTCCTATGAGGTTCTCAAGGCCGCTGCCGGGCATCGGTGGGTTTCGTGGGCAACAAAGCCGGGCATATGGATCCAGGGGATCACGACAAAGGAGCCATCAGACGACCAGGTGGAGGTCGCCGTGGCCTCACTGCTGACAGCGCTCGCCCCAAGCGATGTTGATGAGGTCAAGTCGAGGGGCGCCGTTGTTCCCGCGGCACTCACGGTTGAGTACGACCTGGGCGCGACAGATGGATGACCACCTGCGCTCCCGTCTTGCAGCAACTGAGGCGACATTCGAAGAGACGCTCGTCCAACTCATAGACCCTGACGTCCTCGGCGACCAGAACCGCTACCGCGAGGTATCGACGAAACACGCAGAGCTGAAGTCTGTCGTGGACGTGTACCGCAGATATGTCGAAGCCGAACAGGAGATCGAGGAGGCTCGCGAACTCGTCGATGTCGAGGAGGATGCCGAGATGCTCGACTACCTCAAGGACACGATCTCGCAGCGCACCGAACAGGTCGATGAGCTCGAGGACGAACTCAGGGGGCTTTTGATCTCCAAGGACCCCGACGATGACAAGGACGTCATCGTCGAGATACGGTCCGCCGCCGGCGGCGACGAGGCTGCTCTGTGGGCGGGTGACCTGTATCGCATGTATGAACGTTTTGCGGAACGTTCCGGATGGACGATCGAGTCCATCGATATCGCACCGAACGACGGTGGCGGGATCAAGGAAGCGACCTTCGCGGTCAAGGGCAAAGGGGCCTATGCCCGTTTCAAGTACGAGGCCGGCCCTCACCGTGTCCAAAGGGTTCCGAAGACCGAGTCACAGGGCCGGATCCATACGTCGATGGGTACCGTTGCAGTGTTGCCCGAAGTGGAAGCTGTTGAGATCGAGATCAAAGACAAGGATCTGATCGTCGAGACGATGCGGTCCCAGGGTCCAGGAGGCCAATCGGTGAATACGACTGACTCCGCGGTGCGTTTGACGCACAAGCCAACCGGCATCGTGGTCTCGTGTCAGGATGAGAAATCCCAGCTGCAGAACAAGCTCAAGGCCATGCGGGTGCTTCGTGCAAGGCTCTACCAGATCCAGATCGAAGAGCAGATGGGGGAGCGGGCCTCAGTCCGCAGATCACAGGTCGGCACGGGTCAACGGTCTGAGAAGATCCGCACATACAACTTCAAGGAGAACCGTGTCACGGATCACAGGATCGGCCTCACCGTGCATTCGCTGCCTGCGATCCTCGACGGAGACCTCGAAGAGCTCCATGCCGCATTGATCGCTGATGACGTTGCCCAGAGGCTCGCTGAGGAAGTGTGACCAGTGCGGTCGCGAGATGTGCTCTCCGCCGCTGGTGACCTGCCTGAGCACGAGGCGATCAGGCTGCTCGTCACAGCCACTGGGCGGACCAGGTCTGAGGTACTGCTGGGATTCGAAGTGTCGCCACAAGAACGTCAAACGTTCGCGTCGTACGTTGAGCGCAGGTCTCGAGATGAGCCACTTCAATACATCGAGGGCACCGTGGCCTTCGGAGCAGTCGAACTCCATGTTGACGACCGTGTTCTTGTCCCGCGACCGGAGACCGAGTATCTCTTCGAGCTTGTGACGGCACTTATCGATGATCCGGATGTGATCGTCGATCTCTGTACCGGGAGCGGGAATCTCGCGCTCGCATTGGCGGCGATCTTTCCCAACGCTGAAGTGTTTGCAGTGGATCTCTCACCGGACGCCGTCAACGTATCGCGAAGCAACGCTGAATCCAACGGGCTCGACATCACCGTGCTCGTCGGTGATCTGTTCGATCCGCTACCGGACTCGCTCAGGGGCTGCGTGGATCTCGTGGTGGCAAACCCACCGTATCTCGCCACGGACGAGTATGCGGATCTTCCGGCTGATGTGTCGGCTGAACCTGAGATGGCGCTTGTCGCGGGACCGCGAGGCGATGAGGTGCTTGAGCGCATCGCCCGGGACGCCGAGGACTGGCTTGCACCGGGTGGCTTGATCGCATGTGAAATATCGGAGTTCCACGGCGATCGAATCGCTGCACTCTTCCAACGTTACGACGCTGAGGTCAGACAGGATCTCAACGGCCGGGATCGCTACGTCATCGGAAGCCTCAGATTCGGGTAGCGTTGCATCCACCGCACCGGGAGGGTGAATGGACGTTGCCGCTGCAGCGAGAGCCATCAAACGTGGCGAGATCGTCGGTGTACCGACCGACACCGTGTACGGAATTGCAGCCGACCTCTACGACGAGGCAGCTCTTGACCGCTTGTACGAATTGAAGGGTCGCGACGACGGGAAACCGATCGCGATCCTTGTCGCATCTCTGGAGCAGGGTCTCTCGCTTGGGGCGATGAGCGATCGTGCCCTTGAGTTGGCCGATCGTCACTGGCCGGGGGCCGTGACACTTGTCGTTCCTCGCCTCGACACTGCTCCGAGCTGGCTTGGTGACAAGAAGCGCCGCACGGTTGCGCTTCGGTGTCCCGATCATCCTGTTGCGCTCGAGCTGCTCGAATTGACCGGTCCCCTTGCTGTGACCTCTGCCAACAAGGCAGACAACGAACCGGTTCGAACTGCGGAGGAAGCCGAGTCGATATTCGACGGCGAAGTGCTGACGTATCTTCCGGGCGAAGCCGGAGGAGGCAGCCCTTCGACGCTCGTTGATCTGACCCAGCCCTCTGAACTCGTCTTGCGGTCGGGTCCGATCCGTCCGTGAGGCCAGGCATCTGGCCGGGCATAGGCGTGGGGACGCTCATCGCTGCCCTTGGCATGTGGTTCGGGCTCTTTGCGATTCAGACGAGCCGGGCGACGGGTCTTGCGATCATCTCAGTCGCCATCGTCTTTGCGATGTACGCCATGGTCGCGTTCAGCGGAGTCGACGATCCCGGCACGGTTTCATTCCACTCGGCACTGTATGGGATCGTTACTGCGTCCACCCTCGTCGTGCTGTTCACCGTCACCGATTCCCCCTCCTACGTGATTGCCGCCCCGGTCATGGCGATCGGGGTCGGCGGAGCCGTCGGCCTTCCGCCTCACGGGAACCTGTACCGAACGCTCGTCCGTGTCGCTGCGGCAGGGGTGGTCACCACAATCGTTGTCTCTGTCTTCTGGGTCGACCACACCGTGTATGCGCTCGTTGCCCCTCTCGTCGCGCTACCGGCCGTCGGCCTTGCCGACAGGTTGTTCGACAAGGGCCGATCTATCGTGGCCGAGACAACTGACTAGATTTCTCAGGACTGAACTCATAGGGGATCCACATGACCGACATGAAGCCGCTCGCTGAAGCGGATCCAACCCTCGCAGCTCTCATCGCCAAGGATGCGCATAGGCAACGTTCGAAGATCCAGCTGATCGCCTCGGAGAACTTCGTGAGCTACGCGATCATGGAGACCTCAGGGTCTGTCCTTGCAAACAAGTACTCCGAGGGCTATCCGGGGCGACGCTACTACGAGGGCTGTGAAGTCATCGATGAGATCGAGACCCTCGCCATCGAACGAGCGAAGAGCCTCTTCGGGGCGGAACATGCCAATGTTCAGCCCCATTCGGGTTCCCAGGCGAACATGGCCGCGTATCTCTCCGTTCTTGAGCTCGGGGACACGATTCTTGGCATGCGACTGGACCAGGGAGGTCACCTGACCCACGGTTCGGCTGTCAACTTCTCAGGAAGACTCTTCAACTTTGTCGCATACGGTGTCGACCCGGACACAGAGATCATCGACATGGAGGAAGTCCGCAAGCTTGCGTTCGAACACAAGCCGAAGATGATCGTTGCCGGCTACTCGGCATACTCGCGTTTGATCGATTGGTCGGTCTTCAGGGAGATCGCTGATGAAGTGGGTGCGATATTCCTCGTTGATGCCGCCCACATCATCGGTCTCATCGCCGGTGGAGCTCACCCGAATCCGGTGCCGCATGCCCACATCGTGACTGCAACAACGCACAAGGCTCTCCGCGGTCCTCGGGGCGGGTTGATCCTCTCAACGGAGGAATACGCAAAGGTGATCGACAAGGCCGTGTTCCCATTCGCACAAGGCGG
>JAZFUH010000056.1:0-26107 GCA_036447125.1 Acidimicrobiia bacterium
CCGAAGCGCCCATCTCCGCTTCAATCCGACCCGAAACCATGATGAGTTGCCGCTCGGCGACGGCCGTCGCAACCGCGAGGTTCTGCTCGACGAGTAGAACGGCGTGTCCCTCTGCGACCAACGTGTGACAGGTCTCGATCAGTTGATCAAGTATCGCCGGTGCAAGGCCCTCGGAGGGTTCGTCCATTATGACCAAAGGGGCGTTCAACAACAGAGCCCGTCCGATTGCGAGCATCTGCTGTTCGCCACCGGAGAGGGCGGCACCAGAAATCTTGCGCCGCTCCGTAAGTCGCGGGAACAACTCGTACACCGCTTCCTTGGTCCAGCGTTGTCCCTGTGTCCCTTTGGCCAGCATCTCTAGGTGCTCGTCAACGGACAGCGATCGAAAAAGCCGTCTGCCTTGGGGCACGTATCCGATGCCGAGCGCTGCGACCTTGTGCGGTTTCCTCCCAACGAGCTCTTCGCCACTGAGCTTGATAGACCCCCCCATTGCGGGAACGAGCCCCATGATGGTCTCGCACAAAGTGGTCTTGCCCATGCCGTTGCGTCCAAGGACCGCGACTGCTTCGAGACCCATTGAGAAGTTGATATCGAAGAGCACCTTCGCCGTTCCGTAACCCGAAACTAGGTCTTTCACCACAAGAATGGGGGTGGCGTCACTCATGGCTGCCGATCCTTCCCAGGTAGATATCGTGGACCAATTGGTTGGCCCGTACCTCCGTTGGGGTTCCTTCGGCGACAATCTGTCCATCGTGCATCACGATCACTCGATCCGCGACGGTCAGCGCCACCTCCATGTCGTGTTCGATGATGATCAGTGTGATTGAATCTTCGAGGTTCAGCAGCATTTCGGTGAGGCGCTGCCGCTCCCCACGCGACAGCCCAGAAGCCGGTTCGTCGAGCAGGAGCAGCGATGGGTCGACCGACATGGCCATGCCCACTTCGAGTTGGCGCTGTTCGCCGTGCGACAAAGAGTCCACCTTCTGGCTGAGTTTCTCACCGAGCCAGACTCGTTCAGCCGCTTCACGGGCGCGCAGCCTGAGGCCGACATCCCGCTTGGTGTTGAAGAGGCGCAAATGGCCCCCTTCTTTGCCGACAATTGCCACGTAGAGGTTGTCTTCCACCGTCATCCCAGCGAACAAACTTGTCCGTTGGTAGGTGCGTGCCACACCCAGACGCGGACGCATTCTGGCAGGTGCAGTACTTACATCGCGACCATCGATCATCACCAACCCCACTGTCGGCGCAAAGTCGCCGGCGATGATGTTGAAAAGTGTGGTCTTCCCTGCACCGTTCGGCCCAAGGATTGCAAGGCGTTCGCCTTGCGCGACATCGAAATCGATGCCGCGCAAGGCATGTACGCCTCCGAAGGCCATTTCAATCCCACTGAGTTGCAGGATCTGAGCTGTGTCTGTTGTAGCCACGCCTCTGGCCTTCCTCGTTACTCGTTTACGTTTCTCGATCAGCCCTGTGGAACGCCATCAACCACCGAAATGGAATTGCCAACCCACGCCAGGTCTCTCGTATCACAACCAGGAACGGTTCGGCTCGGCATGCTGCCCTGAGCGAAGGTCCCACCGAATGTCTGGTCAACTGTCGGGATGACAGCCACCGTGGACAGACCAAGGGTGCCATCGTCCAGAGTTACGAACTGACGAACGTACTGATCCTGAATCGCCTGACGGTTGTCATCGAGCGTCGTCGAGCCATAGGGACCCGCAAGTACGAGGCTGCCCAACGCACTCTGCAGTGCGGCCTGATCGTCGGAAATGTTACCGCCAACGGCTTCCAGACCCTCGATCAGCGCCTTCGCTGCGAGGTAGTAGTTGACAAGGAAGCCCGAATGCGCCTGAGGCCCAGCCTCGCCGAATGGCGGAATGGTGTCATAGTGCTTATCGATGATCGCAGTGTGTGCTTCGACACTATCGAGCTTCAGATCTCCAGCCGTGCCGAAGCCACCAATGTAGGCGCCTTCCATCGACGGATCCATGCTTCCCGCTGCAAACTCCCAGAAGAGATTGCCCATGTGTTGGGTAGGCGTAACGGGACCCTTGGCGTCTTCAAACGCCTTGAGTGCAGGCAACGTACCCGAACCACCGACTACCCAGAAGTAGCCGTCAACTTCGTCTGGATCCGGCAGCTGGCCAGCGAACGACGAGTAGTCGGTCGTGTTGAGCGGCGGGAACACCCGTGAGATGACCTCTCCACCAGCTGCGCAGAACTCTGCGATGAATCCGGCGCCTGAGGTCCAAGCGAAGCTGTAGTCATCCATGATGACCGCGGCGGTCTTCCACCCCAAATCGTTGAACGCGACGTCTCCGGTTCCTGCATTCCATTGAGCTCCGTCCGAGTTATACCGGAAGAAGTTCGGCGCCTGCACCTCGAGCGTGGTGTCCATCGCTCCAGCAGAACCGTTGATGAACGTCTGTGATGGATGGTCCTTTGCATAGTTGGCTACCGCGATCGACTCATCACCGGACAGTGGTCCAATCATGATGTCACCATCGAGTTGCTCCATAAGGCGACGCGTCTCTTTGATTGCTGTATCGGCAGTGTCATCACCACATCCGATACCAACCAACTCAACGGGCACTCCCGCTATAGAAGCACCTGTGAAGCCTTCGGTGGGGTCATCCGGATTCGTGATGGTGGCACCGGCGTACTCGGCAAAGGCCGCACCGACGCCAGCCATGTCTTGGCCGTGGAAGTCCCCGAAGGCGCCCGCACACTCCGACAGCACAGCCAGCTTGATGACCTCGGTACCTCCACTGGTCGTAGCTGTGGTAGCCGATCCTCCAACGGTGGTTGTGGTGTCTGAGCTATCGCTGCAAGCCGCGGCAAACAGAGCCATGACTGCGACCAACACAAGCAACCTCACCGCTCTCAGACGGTGTTTTGCAATATTCACTGTTTCTCCTCTCGCACATATGCTCCCGTGAGCCTTACATCATTTCCGAGGATCCACTCCCTGAGTCGTATCCTGGATCTCGTGAGGTATGCATCCTTGCGGGTGTCAAGGAGCGGGTTATTCGTTGACCAATTCCGATGAGACCGTCTGGGGACAGCAACACGATGAAAAGAAAGATGAAACCGATGATCGTGTTGAACCGAGCCTCGCCGAGCCCGATCTGATTCAGCCCAGGCACATCGCGCACATAGTTGTTCGCTACCACAAACACGATGGCACCAACCCAAGCACCATCCAGCCGGTTGATGCCACCAATAACGGCGATGATGAGAAGACCCAGTATCGCACCGATCCCGATGGATGCGGGATCGATCTGGCGGTTCCACCAGATAAAGAGAACCCCGGCGATCGATGCAACGAACCCAGCCAGTGTGAACGCCAGCGTGCGGTGGATCCACAGGTTGTACCCAAGCGAGCTCATCCTGACATGGTCGTCTCGAATCCCTTGGAGGGCCAGACCGAACGGCGTCCTTGTGATATAGCGAAGAACGAGGTAGACGACGACGCTGATGACAGCTGCGACGTAGTACAGCCGTTCGGGGAATTGCCCTGGCGTACCGATGAACGGGGGCGATCGCACTTGGTTGACGCCACCGAAACCCGAGAACGTCGTGACCTGACCGAAAAAGTAGAAGCCGATCACACCGAAGGTGAGCGTGATCATGAGAAAGTAGAGACCAGTCGATCGACTGGCAACGGCACCGAGGACGAACGCCAGAACGGTGGTAATCCCCACCCCGAGGATCACACCTATCCACGGATCCAACCCGAGGTTGAGGCCCTTGCTGCCACCGGTCGTCACCGCGTTTCCAATCACGAATCCTGTGACACCGAACATCAACGTCTGCGCCAGTGAGACCATCCCGCCGTACGCCGCAAGAAAGATCAAGCTTGCGGCCACAACCCCGAGGAGCAGAGCCTGAGTGAGAACGAAGCTGACAAAGAAGTCCGATGTAAAAGCCGGTGCGACAACCAGCCCCACAATGGCGGCCACTTGGACCACCCGCTCGGCCGTGAAGACTCTGCGAGATCCGAGTTCGGGGGCGGCTCGTGCGGCAGTCACTCTGGCTCTCCAAACAAACCGTAAGGCCGCCATGCCAACACCGCTCCAAGCAGGACGAAGGTGAAAATAATCGAGTAGTTCGTGAACCCTGCTGGAAGATACGCCGGTGCAAACGCGGTAACAGTGCCAAGGAGCAAGGAACCTGCGAGGGCACCGGTGAGCGAACCCAACCCGCCCACGATCACAACGATGATCGAGTTGAGGAGCCATTGGCCATCAACTCCCGCTGCCAACCCTGCAAACGACCCGCCCATCACCCCACCCATGCCAGCGAGGGCCGACCCAACGAGGAAGGCGAGTCCAAATACCCACTGTACGTTGATGCCAAGGGCTTGGACCATGGATGTGTCGTCGACACCGGCGCGAATGATCATCCCCGTCCTGGTCTTCTGAAGCCAGCCCCACAGTGCAATCCCAACGACAATGGCGAATCCGAGCATGAAGAGGCGGGTTACAGAGTAGCGAATCCCAAACACCACGACAGCGTTGTCGATCAGGCCCGGCCATTGAATGTCAACGCCGATTCCGCCAAACCAAGCCACCATCAAGTCGGCGAGGATCACCGAGATCGCAATAGTGATCAGCGTCTCGCGCATGTCCTGCCCCTGGAACTTGCGAAGAAACAACTGCTGCATGATCAAGCCCAAGACGCCAGTAATCATCGCCGCAAGCAAGAGCGGCAACACCCAATCAATCACCCCGACATCGGACCCAAGGATGTTTCGTGTCTTGCCAACCATCGTCTTCTGAAACTCAAGGGCAAGGTACCCGCCGAGCAAGAAGAACGAGCCGTGGGCGAGATTCACAACCCGCATCAGCCCAAAGATGAGGGTGAACCCGGAGGCGACGATGAAATAGAGACCGGCGATCGTGAGCGAATTGAGAACGACCACGACAAAATCTGCCGGTTCGGACAGCAGCGGCTCGGCCGGGGTACCGTTGGCGAAGACGAGAACCCACGCGGCGAGACTCGCCGCGACGCTCCATCCTGCCACGAGCGCAGTCCATTGCACCGTCGAGCGCTGACTCGACTTCTTCATCTTGCGCGCGGTTGTTGCTGTCAAAATCTGAGACCGTCTCCTCCAGGCTTTAGACCGTACTCTGCTGGCCTGTCGCAAGCTAGCCGATGCCGGCGACCACCGAATCTACATCGGTGACCGTCGCCACGTTTTGCAGTGCATAGTTGATCGAGGCGTTTTGCCAATCGGCGCTCATTGTGGAGCACGCGTCCTCTGGCACGACCATGTAGTAGCCCTTGTCCGCCCCAGTGCGGGCAGTGTGCTCGATCGACATGTTGGTCCAAGCGCCACTGACGATGATCGTGTCACGTCCGGTGCCGGCGAGGATGTTTTCGAGATTGGTCCCTTGCCATGCACTCATTCGCGTCTTCTCGACGACGAAGTCGCCTTCATGCGATTCAAGGCCATCGGCTGGGGCCGCGCCCCATGTGCCCCTCACCAAGGCACCATCGGCAACACCTTCGAAGAGCGGTGCGTTCAGTTTCAGTCCAGGGGCGCCAGCCTCAACGATGTACCACACGTGGATGACGGGCACGCCTTTGGATCGGCATGCTGCGGCCAGTCGCTGCACGTTTGCAACCACGTTCTGTTCACGTGCGTGATCTGGAGCGCCCGACTCAGCGAACGCGCCCCCATCGGTAATGACGTCATTTTGTAGGTCTTGCACAATCAGTGCGCAGCGATTGGCATCAAGTGTGAGTTCGTCGGTCATCTGGTTTCTACACTCCCTTGTCGGATGTCGGATGTCCTTTGGCCGGTGCTCTCAGCCCATGTACAACTCGCGATGGGGACCCACCTTCGTTCGAATCGTGTAGAGCGAAGACGTGCTCGGCATATACAACGTGTGCCAGTCGTCTCCACCCCATGTGAGGTTGCCCACGTTCTGGGGCACCTTCACCGCGCCGATGTGCGTGCCACCGGTGTCGAACACCCACACGCCACCGGGACCCGTGACCCAGATGTTCCCGCGTTCATCGCACTTCATTCCGTCTGGGATCCCCTCTTCGATCACGCCGGAACCGATGTTGTCAGCGAACCGCCGACCATTTGCGATACTGCCGTCAGCGTTCACGTCGTAGACATCGATGAGAGCGTTCGGTGTGTCGTTGATGTAGAGAAGTGACTCGTCAGGTGAGAAGCAGAGGCCGTTCGGCTGTTCGTACTTATCACGATCGACGATCAGCTGAGAGTCGCCACCCCCCGGGGGAACTCGAAAAACTCCCTGCCAACCAAGGTCGCGCTCACGTTCGAATCCGAACACAGGCATGCGGCCATACCACGGGTCCGAAAAGTAGATCGATCCATCTCGGCGCACACACACATCGTTGGGACTATTGAGTTCCTTGCCCTCAAAGTGCGAAGCGATCGTCTCGATGGTCCCGTCCGGGCGTTCGCGAACGAGCGATGAAGTCACATGTTCACACACGATCAGGTTCAGGTCACCGTCATAGGTCATCCCGTTGCACTTGTTCGACGGGTTTCGCATCTCGGTGACGGTGCCATCCGGCGAGTACTTCCGCCGCACATCGCCAGGCATGTCCGAGAACAGGAGGTAGCCGTCGGTCGGATGCCAGATGGGGCCCTCAGTAAAGGTGAACCCCTTCGCCACTTCCACCAGTTGCTCATCGGCGTCGATCAGATTCCACATTGCGTCTGAACGCGCGTCCACATCACCCACGGGCTCTCCTATCTGTCGTCCGCCCTTTGTCGCGGCAACGCTAGCAGCAGCACATTGAGCCTGCTGAAGCCTACCGACCGCACAATCAAGGATTCCTACCGTGTGTGGTAGGGTCCGAAAGCGCAGGAGGTCCAGGGCACCGGAGGTTTGATGAGCGCTGACGTAATGATCCCATACACGACTGAGGCCGCTATCGAGACGTACGGCGATGGAGCCGATATCACGGTGATCGCAGGCGGCACGATCGTGATGCAACTCTTGAATTATCGACGGATGGCACCGGAAAGGGCGATGCTGTTGAGCAAGGCTGGCATGTCGTATGTCAACCGGGAAGGCCCGACGTACACCATCGGGGCCATGACTCCCCTGTCGGACCTCATCGGGCTGGCGGCACCGCTCGGCCCATGTGCAGCCAATGTAGCTGATCACGAGATTCAGTACCAGGCGACGATCGGAGGCAACCTGTGTGCCCCGACACCTCCTGAACACCCGAGCGGGGATCTTCAGGGCCCGCTCATCGCCCTTCGTGCGACAGTCAGGTCGACAGGGAAGGGAGGCATCCGGAGGGACGGTGTCGAGGACTTCCTGGCCAACAAGGCTGGCAGGCTCGTGCTCGACATCTCGTTCGATGCACCGCAAGCGGGAGCGTTTCGGGCGCTCAACCGTCCACACACCAGGCAGTTCACGGCCCTTGCGGTCTCGGGTGTCAGATCCGGTGACAAGATCAGCCTCGCCGCAACAGGCGCAGGGCCGACCGGTATCCGGCTTGCGTCCGCGGAGGCCTTGGCTGCCGACCCGGCGGCTGCAGCGGAGGCGGCACTCAACGATGTCGCCATGCGAGACGATTCACTGGCGTCTGCGTGGTACCGGGAGCGTACGTTCCCCACCCTCGTGTCCGCGGTACTCATAGAGATCCAGGAGGGTTCATGAATATCCGATTGAACGGCGGCACTGTTGACATCAAGAGTCCGCCTCTCACGTCGCTCCTTACTGTGCTGCGCGAAGAACTCAATGTCACGAGTCCGAAGCGAGGTTGCGACCAGGGCGGCTGCGGCGCCTGCACCGTTCTCGTCGATGGCACACCCCAGAGGACGTGCTTGACCCCGGTTGCCGCCGTCGACGGGGCAGAAATCACGACCATTGAAGGACTGGGAGACTCCGAGAACCTCACAGCCGTCCAGCAATCGTTCCTACACCACGGCGCAGCCCAGTGCGGATTCTGCACCCCGTCGATGATCATCGCCGCCACGGCGTATCTCGACGGTGATGGCAGTGCCGAACCGGAAGCGATCCAGGAGGCGCTCAAGGGCCACCTCTGCCGCTGCACCGGGTACCAGAAGATCATCAGCGCCGTATCGGCTGCCGCCACGAAATCCGAGTTCGACCTGACATCGATGACGGCGAGTCCCAATACCGTGATCTTGCCTGGAGGTGACACATGAAGGCTGTGGGAGCTCGGATGCCCCGCTACGACGGGGTCGGCCATGTGACGGGACAGACGCAGTACGTCGACGACGTGCGAGTGCACGGGATGCTCTCGGCGAAGGCCCTGAGGTCAACCGTCCACCATGCTGCCATCACGAACATTGACACATCAAAGGCAGAGGCGATGCCAGGTGTGAAGGCCGTCATCACCTCGAAGGACGTCCCCCTCCTTGAGTACGGACACCTCTCAGGACTCGGCATCCCCGCGGACGAGCCGTTGCTCGCCAAGGACGATGTCCGCTACCTCGGCCAGCCAATCGCACTGGTGGCAGCAGAGGACGAGGACACGGCTCAGGCTGCCGTCAACGCCATCGAGATCGAGTTCGAGGAGCGGCCCGCTCTGTGGGATGTCCGGAAGGCGTTCGATGCAGATGCCCCTCGGAGTCATCACTGGGGCAACTGGTATACGCACTTCGAGGACGAGATGGACCGAAGGCAGATCAGGAAGGGGAACATCGAGCAGGCATTCGAGGACGCAGATCGCCTCGTCTCTGGCGTCTACCGAACTTCAGCGATCGAACATGTCCCGCTGGAGCCACAGGTGTCGCTCGTGACGCCGGAACCGGACGGCAGGCTCACGATCTACTCGTGCACGCAGGCTCTGTACTTCTCGCTCGCTGTTGTAGCAGCGCATCTCGAGATCCCGATGAACAGGATCAAGATCGTGGGTGGAACCGTCGGCGGTGGATTCGGAGGAAAGGTCGACACGGCCACCGAGACCATCACGGCACTCGCTGCAATGAAGGCGAACCGCCCCGTCAAGTGGCGGTGGACGAGGGAAGAGGAGTTCCTCGTGTCATCTACGCGTGCGCCGTGGCACATGGAGATCATCGATGCGGTGACCAACGATGGTTGGATCTTGGGCCGTAAGATGCTGACGCTCCATGACTCGGGCGCATATGCGCGGTTCAGCCCGTACGGGCTGACGAAGCACAGCTTCCACCACACGGGGGCGTACACGATCCCGAACCTGCACTTCGACGGCTACGTCGTGTTCACCAACCGGACACCGTCGACGGCGATGCGCGGCTTTGGCGTGACTTCGATTTCGTTCGCTGTCGAAACGCACATGAACCGGATTGCAGACATCCTTGGGATCGACCCGTACGAGATCCGGCTCAAGAACGCGAACCGGATCAACGACACATCACCCAACCGGATCCGCTACACGGATCCGAGCACGGTGGATGTCATCCATGCAATGTCGAACGCGACCGGAGTCGAACTCGCACCTGCGTACGCGGGCGCGACGAGGCAACCAAGGGAGGGCGACATGCTCCCTGACCACCTGGTTTCACAGCTCAAGACGGAGGGACACTGATGGCGAAGCATCGAGGGTACGGGATCTCGTCGATCGAGTACCCGACCGGCATGAACCAGAACGGGGACCCCTCCCAGGCATGGATCAAGATCAAGCCTGACGGGCGCGTCGATGTGTTTTCCGGAACGGCAGACATCGGCAACGGCGCCAAAACGATCCAGTCCCAGATCGTCGCCGAGGCGATCGGCGTACCATACGACTGGGTGACGTTCGACAACTCGAACACGGACTCTTCGCCGCTCTGCACGGGGACATTCGCCTCACGGGCAACGTTTGTCGCAGGCAACGCGGTCCTCAAGGCTGCACTCGACGTTCGCCAGAAGATCCTCGAGATCGCAGGCAAGGAGATGGAAGTGTCCCCAAAGGACCTCGACATCGTTGATGGCGAGGTCAGGGTCAAGGGGGCTCCCGACAAGAACCTCAGCGTCGCCGACGTAGCAGGGGCAGCGACCTGGACGTACGGCGAGTTGTTGACCGGAACTGGTGCGCAGCTCAACGAATTCGCTGATATTGTCAACGCCGAGACCGGAGAGGTGTCCGGCCCCCCACATGCGGCGATCTCGTATGCGGCATGTGCCGCAGAGGTCGAGGTCGACGATGTGACGGGTAACGTGCAGGTGCTGCGCTTGATCCAGGTATACGACGTCGGACGGGCGATCAACCCGTCGCTCGTTGAGGGCCAGATCGAGGGAGGGGCCCTCATGGGGCTCGGACTGGGCGTGCTCGAGAACTCATACCCGTATTACCCGTCGGTCAAGCACCGCGGCGCGTCGATCGGGTCGTACTACATGCCGAGCTCTGAGGACATGCCAGAGTACGAAACGATCATCATCGAGAACCCGAGCGCCGACGGACCGTACGGCGCCAAGGGAATCGGCGAGATGGCCAACAACGGCCAACCTGGTGCGATCGCAACCGCCGTGCACGACGCAATAGGTGTCTGGGTGACGGAGTTGCCGATCACCCCGGAACTCGTGCTGCGGGCGCTCGAAGCAAAAGCAGAACCAAGGATCGAGGGGAAACTTGTAGCGTTCGATGACGAGCTGTCGGTCAACGCCGTCGCGACCGGTATCACGTGGAACCCGTAGCCCAGACAATGGCGGGGCGTTGATCGTGAACCGCACCGCACTGGTGACAGGAGGGGCGAGCGGCATCGGGCTTGCAGTCGCTCATCGGCTGACGGCTGATGGGTTGAACGTTGCCATCGCCGACATCAACGAACAGACGCTCGCGGCTGCAGCGGACAGCTTCACATCGGCACATTGGCTCGACGTAGCCGACAGCGGTGCGGTCGAGGCCCTCATCGAGGACATCGGGCCTGTCGACGTCCTCGTGAACAGTGCAGGCATCGTCGGCCCCAACATGCCCGTGTGGGACGTTGACGACGATGCCTGGGCGCTGACCATGGCGGTCAACCTCACCGGCACGTTCAACACCATGAGGGCGGTCCTCCCCTCGATGCGCGAGCGCGGATGGGGACGGATCGTCAACATCGCGTCGATCGCCGGCAAGGAGGGCAACCCGAACCTCGCTGCCTATTCGGCAAGCAAGGCGGCCGTGATTGGCCTGACGAAGTCGGTTGGCAAGGAAACTGCGACGGACGGTGTGATTGTGAACGCGGTGGCCCCTGCTGTGATCAGCACGCCGATGAACGACGACACCGAGCCTGAAACGGTGGACTACATGGTGTCGAAGATCCCGATGGGTCGCCTCGGCCTGCCCGAAGAGGTTGCAGCACTCGTCTCATGGCTGTCTTCGGACGAGGTCACCTTCTCGACCGGCCACACCTACGACATCTCAGGCGGCAGGGCTACATACTGACGAGAGCGCCGTGAACGACCTGAACGCGACCAACACCTCGAACAGGAAAGCAGCACCATGAAACTCGCACGAGCCCGCGTGGGCACCGCAACCATCCCCGTCCTCGTGACCGACGACGGACTGCTCGATCTCTCGGGACACGTCGGAGACATCGATCGATCGTTCCTGTCGTCCGGGGGACTCGACCTTGTCAGGGGACTTGACCGCGCGTCGCTCCCGGTCGTCGAATCCGACGGCTACGCCTCCTGCATCGCCAGGCCGGGGACGGTGATGTGCATCGGCCTGAACTACGCCGACCACGCCGAGGAGTCCGGCCTCCCCGTGCCTGACGAGCCCATCCTCTTCCAGAAGGCGACGAACACGGTGGTCGGGCCGAACGATCCCGTGATCATCCCGAGGAACTCGGTCAAGACGGACTGGGAGGTCGAACTCGGCGTCGTGGTCGGGGCCACGGCCCGCTACCTCGATGACGAGGCAGCTGGGTGGGCCGCCATCGCGGGGTACACCGTCTCCCACGATGTCTCGGAGCGGGAGTTCCAACTCGAACACGGCGGTCAGTGGACCAAGGGGAAGTCCTGTGAGAACTTCAACCCCGTTGGACCGTGGCTCGTCACCACAGACGAGGTTGGTAACCCCATGAACCTCGCGATGCGGACGACCGTCAACGGCGAGATCATGCAGAACGGCACCTCCGCGACGATGATCTTCAGTCCGGGCTACGTCGTGTGGTACATCAGTCAGTTCATGGTCCTCGAACCGGGGGATCTCATCAATACCGGAACGCCTCCTGGTGTAGGGATGGGGATGAACCCGCCCCGGTACCTCGCCGCCGGCGACACTGTCGAAATCTCGATTGAAGGTCTCGGCACGCAGAGGCAGGTTTGCCTGGACGCCAGCTGAGCCCTCTGCTCGGATCGTTCAGCATCCCGCGCGAGCCTGCTCTCAGAGACGCTGCGTGAGGCGTACGGGACAACCTGGCACCTATCTTGACGCATGCCCGTCGCCCGGTCGCAAGAAGGTGCCTCAATGGCCTTCGCGATCAGTGTGGTTTTCGTCGCGCTGGTGGCGACGCCGTCCGGAGCCTGGGCGCAGCCAAGTAGAGAGGTGGTCGCACCACCGACGGTGAACGCCCTCGTTCTCGACTCAGGCGTCCTTCACAAGACGCCAGTCACCATCCGTCTGGTAGACGCGTTCGTGGACCTCGGATTCGACGATCGCTCGCAGGATAGGTTGCTGCCGTGCTGCGTCCTCCGCTGTGCGAACCTGCATCGGCCATGCTGTCACCTCGCCTGGGAGTCCAGCGTGCAGTCGTGTGATGTGGCCGTGGATCCAGTGCGACGGGTACACCGCGTCGCTAGTGACGGGTTGGAGCGGCCCACCGGTGTGTACGTTGATCGCTGCTTCGAGCTTGTTCCAAGTCAGCGTCCACTTGCCGTTGATCCCGCCATCGGCGTCCCTCACCGGTTCCTCGGTCTCCACCGTGCCGTGACCGTCGAGCAGCCACTCGTTCATGTCGTCGAGTACTTCGATCGCGAGGGTGTCAGGAGCCGGAAAGCCTTGAGGAAGACCTCCTCGCGTGCCTCCCTGCTCTTCGCTTCCTCGTAGTAGTCGTGTTCGAGGTCCGCGAGATGACGCATCGTGTCTTCAACCCGCGAACGCCAGAACTCTCTGTCGGTCGCTACCACCATGGGATGGTCCTCCATTCGGTCTGCCGCGGGTGCTACCGGCGGTCCCCAACGTGTTCATCAGCAACAGAAATCGCAGACGTGATGCGGTAATGTCATCCGATCGGATCACACAGCACCCCCTCGAACGCGATCAGGGACCGCTTCATCGCAGCGGTGGTGGCTTCCGGATGCACGGTCACAGCCTCGGCCGACGGCAACTTGGCCGCGCTCGGAATCAGGGAGGGGGCCGTGGCCAGTTCGCTGGCACTCGACCGGTACCCCGATCTAGCTGACATTGCGAGACGGCCCGCAGCCTCGCCGCTTACGACCTTCACGGAGGGAGTCGTCGCAGGCGAACTCGGGATCGCGGAGACCGGATCCGTCCTCGTCGTCGAGAACGAGATCGAGGACCGACTCGTTTCTATGATGTCCGAACACCTCACAGTGCTGGTGAGGGCCGAAACCATCGCTGAGCACCTCGATGCCGCGGAGACATGGTTCACCGAGACGAACGACATGCCCTCGTATGCCGTGCTGTTGACGGGCCCATCGCGTACGGCGGACATCGAACGATCGCTGACCATTGGCGTGCAGGGCCCGTCGACAACCAGGGTCGTCATCGTCGGAGAGCAGCCGTGAGCACGGGCGGGACAGCCGCCACACAAGGATCCGGGCAGGACCAGATCTCAGCCTCTCTCCTCGAATTCCAAAGGGCATGGCGTGGCGATCGGGGAACGAGGATCGCAGAGCTTGACGAGGTGGGGGGCTTCGAGCATCTGCGCCACGGGCTCTCTGATGCCAAGAAGCAGGTCAGAGCACGCTGGAGCGAATACATCGACGCGTTCACCGCCAATGCAGAGGCTGCGGGATCGACGGTGGTGATGGCGTCGAACGCCGAGGAGGCGAATCAGTACATCGTCGACCTGTGCCTCGACAAGGGCGCAGACCTCGTCGTCAAGGGAAAGTCGATGGCGACGGAGGAGATCGGGCTCAACGATGCGCTCGAGCGCGCTGGCATCGTCGCCCTCGAGACTGACCTCGGCGAATGGCTGGTCCAGCTGGCGAACGACCAGCCGTCCCATCTCGTGATGCCGGCAATCCATATGCGGCGCCAAGAGGTCGCAGCACTGCTTGAGAGGGAGCTGGGGAGACCGTTCGACCCAGACGACATCAAGGCTATGGTCAGGGCTGCCCGCACCGAGATGAGGGCAGATTTCTCAAGGGCGAAGGTTGGCTTGACGGGAGCGAACGTGCTGATCGCAGAGCGCGGGACCGTGATGATCGTCTGCAACGAGGGGAACAACCGGATGTCGGTTGCGCTCCCGGACACCCACATCGTGGTCGCCGGAATCGAGAAGCTCGTCAGGTCGTTCGGTGACGCCATGAACGTCGTCAGGCTGCTTCCCAGATCCGCAACCGGGCAGGTCATCACCACGTACACGAACTTCATCACCGGACCGCGGCCAGGGCAGGAACAGCACATCGTACTGATCGACAACGGACGCAGCGCCATGGCCGAACGGAAGGAGTTCGCTGATGCGTTGGCCTGCATAAGGTGTGGAGCGTGCGCCAACGTATGCCCCTCCTTCCAGGCAGCAGGAGGTCATCGGTTCGGTCACATCTACACGGGCCCGATCGGCATCGTCGTCACCCCCTTCCACCACGGCCTTGAAGCCGCGGCTGGGCCCCAGGAGCTGTGCGTCTCGTGCGGCGCATGCACGACCGTGTGCCCTGCCGATATCCCGCTCGCACAACAGATCCTGCGAGTCAGGGCCGACGTCAGGGAGCAGACACCGGGTGGCTTCGTGCGGAGGACCCTGCTCCGGATGTTCTCTAGGCGGTGGATCGTGGCAGTAGGGATCAGGTTCGCAGCGATTCTCACCAGCCCGTTCAGGAAGGGGCAGACGCTGCGGCTTCCGATGAGGACACGGCAGACGACTTGGAGATCTCTCCCCGCCATACCCGTGACGCCCGCTCGCTCGCGTCTGGCAGCGAGTCAGACCCATGCCCCCGACAGACCGACGGTAGGTGTCCTCTTGCAGTGTGTGAGCGACAGGGTTGCACCGGACATCGCTGTGTCGGCGGTCCACGTCCTCGAAGCAGCCGGGTACAACGTGGAGATTCCGAAGAGCCAGCATTGTTGTGGGCTGCCTGCGTACGACAGTGGGGAGTGGGAGATCGCCAGACGGATGGCAAGGGATACCCTGAGGACGTTCCAACGGTTCGACACTATCGTCACACCGGCGCCGTCGTGTGTCGTCGCGATGGCGCACGAGTACGCGACGCTCCTCAAAGACGACGAGACTTGGCTTCCCATCGCCCTCGAGGTCGGCCCCAAGGTTCACGACCTCGTGTCCTTCCTCGCAGACCAGGAATCGCTCGTTGGGGGAACGGTCGATGACCATGAGCCGGTCACGGTCCATCGGTTCTGCCAGTCAGGGAACGTGCTTGGGCACACCGACGAGATCGACCGGGTGCTCGCAGCAGCGGGCATCGAGGTTATCCAGCAAGCGGAGCCTGACGTGTGCTGTGGCTTTGGCGGGTCGGCCTCGGTCACGGCGCCGGATGTCTCATCGGTCATCGCGGCGCGCAAGCTCGATTCCCTCCAGGCGGCAGGTGTCTCGACGATCGTTGCAGACAACCCAGGATGCATCCTCCATCTGAGGGGCGTGATCGATGCAGCCGGCGTCGAGATGGATGTCGTCCACCCTGGCGAGATTCTCGCCAGACGAGGTGATCGATCATGATCGGCAGTACGAAACCGCAGACCCCACAGGTCGAATAGGATGCTCACCAAGTCGATGACCGGTACGGATCGACGCTGAGGCAAGGAGCCGGACCATTGGAAGACCACCTAAACGTCGCCCTCCTCGGCACGAAGTTCATGGGCAGGGCGCACGCGAACGCTTGGCTGAACGTCGGGAAGTTCTTCGACACAGTCCCCTTGCCCACCATGCACACCGTGGTAGGCAGGAACGAGGCTGAGCTGGCAGCGTTCGCACGGAAGTGGGGGTGGGCCAAGAGCACAACCGATTGGCTCGCCGCCGTGCAGGACGCGGACGTCGACCTCGTTGACATCGCAACACCGAACCACGTCCACGCCGATCAGGCGATCGCAGCGCTCGAAGCAGGGAAACACGTCGTCTGCGAGAAGCCTCTCGCGGGAACACTCGCGGATGCCGAAGCGATGGCGGAGGCTGCCGTCGCGGCCGCTGGCCAGACCTTCGTCTGGTACAACTACCGCAGGGTTCCGGCCGTCGCCCTCGCACATCAGATCGTGCGGTCCGGCGCACTCGGAAGGATCTACCACGTCAGGGCTGCGTACCTCCAGAGCTGGGGAGGCCCGGACACGCCCCTCGTGTGGCGGTTCCAAGCCGATATCGCCGGTTCCGGGGCCCACGGCGACCTCCAGGCGCACATCATCGACGCCATCCGATTCATTACCGGTGAGGAAATCGCGACGATCGAGGGAGCCATCGAACACACGTTCATCGAGGAGCGGACCCTTCTGGAAGGGGCAGGTGGGAGCGAGATCTCCGGCTCGGGGGCAGGCGGCTCTGAGGCGAAGGGCAAGAGCACTGTGGATGACGCCGTCATGTTCATCGGGCGGATGACCGGCGGCGCACTCGCCTCGTTCGAGGCGACCAGGCTTGCGACCGGGTACCACAACGCGAACCGGTTCGAGATCCACGGGGAACACGGCGCGGTCCGCTTCAACTTCGAGCGAATGAACGAACTCGACTACTACGACGCTAGAGACGATGGCGCCCACGCTGGTTGGCGGGTGATCGACGCGACCAGAGGCGACGACGGCCATCCCTACGCCGACGCCTGGTGGCCAGCGAGCCACGGCCTCGGGTACGAGCACACATTCGTGAACCAGGCCGCGGACATCGTCGCGATGATCGGAGGGAGGGCCCCTGTGGTCCCGATGCCTGACTTCGCAGACGCCCTCCGCACCCAGCAGGTTCTCGACGCAGCCATCGTGTCCGCACGCGAACGGGTGCCAGTGGACATCGACTATGACGACTCAGGAGACACAGCATGACCGAACCGAAGCCATTCGAGCCAACGAACATGCCGATCGGCGTGCTGACCGCGGCGCTTCAGGAACTGACACCGCGCGAACTGCGCGATCCGGATCCAGACCTGGCTATCGAAGATTGGCTGTCGTTCGCAGCCGACCTCGGGGCGGACGAGATCGAACTCTCCGCTGCACTCCATCCGTCGCTCGCAGATGTTCCGCCTGAGGCCATGCTCGATCCCGTCGCGAACACACTCGACCTGAGGGAGCCGTTCAACGAAGCGCGGGCCAAACGGGTTCTCGACGCCGTCGACGCGACTGGCGTCGAGATCGCAGACGTCGCCTATTTCGACGACCTCCTCCACGAGGATCCAGCCATCAGGGCGAGCAAACAAGAGTTCATGATCGGTGTCATGGACGCTGCTGTGCTGCTCGGCGCGCCTGCCGTGTGCGGCTTCGTCGGGCGCGACCAGTCCAAGTCGCTTGAGGAGAACCTCATCGAGTTCGAGGAAGGCTTCCTCCCGCTCCTACAGGCTGCAAAGGATCGGGGCCTGCAGTACCGGGTGGAGCAGTGCCCCATGCCAGGTTGGAACCCGAGCGATAACTTCATCAACAACATCGGGTACGTGCCTGGCATGTGGATCGCTCTGTACAAGATTGCTGAGCGCCGCGGACTCGGCGACCAGTTCCGCATCCACTATGACCCCTCCCACTCGATCCTCATGGGCCAGGACACGCGATCGATGTTCCAATACCTGAAGGACGAGGGGTTCCCATTTCTGATCGGCGGCATGCACGTCAAAGGACAGGTCATCGACTCGAAGGGTATCTCGGGCTGGGGCTACGGAGGCCAGACGGTCGGCCGTGGCGATTGGGTCGATGGCAAGGTCTCGGACAACCCGGCGGATCTGGCGAACGCATGGCTGGTCCAGACGAGTATCTCGGAGCACGAACTCCCGGGCACGGCGAAGCACGATCCGTTGGCGTACCTGCAGAACCGCTCGGTCGACTGGCTCGACCACCAGCTCGCAGCCCGCGAGCTGCTCGAAGCCGACTTCTCGAAGATGCCGCTGATCGTCGAACACGAGTACCCAAGCGCACGCGTACAGGACAAGGATCTCTTGGCACCGATTCTTCAGGGTTCGATCGCGTTCACGAGACACATCGACGAGGCCGCCGCAGCAATGTACGCACTACAGAACGAGGTCCTCGCATCGCAGAACATCCCCGTCCAGGGGGTCGGTAGGGAGGCCTACCGCAGCTGAACAGCGGGAGTACGAGCATCGGCGTGCGCGGACGCGCCAGGAAGGGACAGATATGAGCGCGGTCTACGTGATCGGGACGGGTGACACCAAGTCGGAGGAACTCAAGTACATCAAGTCTGTAATCGAGGCGAGAGGCGTCGAAGCTGTATTCGTCGATGTCGGTACGTCCAACCACGAGTCGACGGCCGACGTCATACCAGACGAAGTTGCGGCGTATCACCCCAATGGGCCAGACGCCGTTCGATCGGACGACCGGGGTAAAGCGATCGGAGCGATGGCTGTGGCCCTTGAGGCCTACGTCAAGGCCAACGAGGACGATGTCGCAGGCATCATCGGCGCAGGCGGCTCTGGCGGGACCTCGCTCGTCACACCTGCGATGCGGGCGCTCCCCGTGGGTGTCCCCAAGGTGATGGTCTCGACGGTCGCGTCGGCCAATGTCGCACCATACGTGGGGCCAGCGGACATTGCCATGATCTACTCAGTCACCGATGTCGCCGGCCTCAACCGGATCACCCGTCAGGTGCTCGGGAACGCTGCAAACGCCATCGCAGGGATGGCGGCGAATCCGATCCCGCCCTCCGACTCGGACCTTCCCGCCGTCGGGTTGACGATGTTCGGCGTCACGACGCTGCTCGTGACGGGCCTGGCAGAGCGGCTCAGTGATACCTACGACCCGCTGGTCTTCCACGCGACAGGCACGGGCGGGAAGTCGATGGAGAAACTCACCGATTCCGGGATGCTGCGTGCCGTCCTCGACATGACCACCACAGAGATCGCAGACCACCTGGTCGGCGGCGTGTTCCCTTCCGGTCCCGACCGAATGGACGTCATCGCCCGGACGAAAATCCCGTACGTGGGCTCCGTTGGTGCGGTCGACATGGTGAATTTCGGAGCGATCGAGACGGTGCCGCCACAGTTCGCTGATCGGAACCTTCTCGTCCACAACCCGCAGGTCACGCTCATGAGGACCACGGTCGAGGAGAATGTCGCCGTCGGCGAGTTCATTGCACGGAAGCTGAACGCGTGCAACGGGCCGGTGCGCTTCCTGCTGCCGGAGGGCGGCGTGAGCCTCATCGATGCCGAAGGCCAACCATTCCACGATCCCGAAGCCGATGAAGCACTCTTCGCCGCCATCGAAGCGAATGTGGACCAGACGGCCGACCGCGTAGTGATGCGGGTGCCAGCGAACATCAACGACGAGACATTCATCGATGCCGTCATGGCCTGTTTCGATGACGTGATGAAGGGAGCAAACTGATGCGGATACCCCGTGCAGAGATCATGGGTCGATTCCACGACATGATAAAGAGGAAGGAACCGATCGTCGGCGGTGGGGCAGGAACGGGGCTCTCTGCGAAGTGGGAGGAGGCAGGGGGGATCGACCTCATCGTCATCTACAACTCGGGCCGCTACCGGATGGCAGGCAGGGGTTCGTTGGCGGGACTGCTCGCGTATGGCAACGCCAACGAGATCGTCGTTGATATGGCCTCCGAGGTGCTCCCGGTCGTCAAGCACACACCGGTCCTTGCCGGCGTCAACGGGACCGACCCCTTCTACCAGCCAGAGGTGCTCCTCCCAGAGTTGACAAGGATCGGCTTCTCCGGCGTCCAGAACTTTCCAACTGTGGGGTTGATAGACGGAGTGTTCCGACAGAACCTCGAGGAGACAGGCATGGGATACGGTCTTGAGGTCGAGATGATCGGGGTCGCAGCCAACCTGGACATGCTGACCACGCCGTACGCGTTCAGCGAGGAGGATGCCATTGCGATGACCGAGGCCGGAGCCGACATCATCGTGTGCCACATGGGGCTGACAACCGGAGGCAGTATCGGCGCTGAGACAGCCGCGAACCTCGATGACTGCGTCGAGAAGATCGACGCATGGTCGGCCGCGGCACGGTCGGTGAGGGATGATGTCATAGTGCTGTGCCATGGTGGCCCGATCGCGATGCCAGCCGACGCCTCGTACGTTCTCAACCGGTCCAAGAAAATCGACGGCTTCTATGGTGCGTCGAGCATGGAACGAATACCGACCGAGCAGGCGCTCAAATCACAGACAGAGGCCTTCAAGGCCATCGCGTTCTCAGGAGGGACGGAATCATGACATTCATGCCATCAAGCGGAGTGGAGACGACCGAGTTCGAGTGGGGTTCGATCGGGTGGCTGGCGCGACCCGACAACGTGCCGGAATGCACCGGCATGTGCGCCCTCGACGTCCGCCTCAACCCCGGTCAGGCCCACGACTTCCACACCCATCCGGATCAGGAAGAGATGATCATAATCAAGAGCGGTTCGGTCGAGCAGTGGATCGACGGCAAGAAGATGCGCCTCAACGCTGGCGACGCATGCTTCATTCCGAAGAACATCGTTCATGCGAGTTTCGTCGACGAAGATGCAGACGAACCTGCACTGATCCTCGTCGTGCTGTCGCCGAGCCACGGTGACGAGGGGTACTACGCCCACGATATGTCAACCGAGGAGCCGTGGGCGTCGATACGTTCGTAGGACATCAACCCACCGACCAGGATCTTCACATCCAGAACGGGAGGGCACCGCATGCGGGTCGACCAGCACCGGGTGCCGCCCAACCCGCTTCTGGGGCGCCTTTCCGGCCGAATTTCCCCTACGATGCAGATCTCCGCTGGGTCCGAACGAGGACGCTAGCCTGAACAAGAAACGGAGCCCCATGCTCAAGCTCATCTCCCTCCTCAAACGTGCGGATGGGATCTCCAAGGACGAGTTCCGCACTTGGGTCACGGAGGACCACGCCCCCTTTGCAAAGGCCCTGCCCGGCCTGCGGAGGTACGTCGTGAACGTGACCGTCGACGACGACGAGTTTCCGTACGACGCCGTCAACGAGATGTGGTTCGACAGCGAGGAAGCACGGGCTGCGGCCTTTGCGAGCGACGCAGGAGCGGCCGCAGGAGGCGACGCCGCCGCACATGCGTCCGACCGCGTACATCTCAAGATGACCGAGTACGTCCAGTTCTAGATGACGAGCATCGCCGACCTCGCGGACGGCCTTGCCGCTGAGCGGTACGTCGCCGATCGAGGCCTCCTCACGGCGATTCGGCTAGCGCTCAAGCTCGGCCGTCCTCTGTTGCTCGAAGGGGAGCCAGGGGTCGGCAAGACGGATCTGGCGCGTGCGCTTGCGGGCGTGGTCGGCAGGGAACTCATCCGGCTCCAGTGTTACGAGGGCCTTGACTCTGTCCACGCCCTCTACGAGTGGAACTACCCAAAGCAGCTCCTCGCCGCCCGTGCGGGAGACTCCGTACCATCGCATATATACGGCGATGAGTTCCTCCTTGAGCGGCCGCTACTGCAGACGCTGCGCTCCGAGGACGGCGCGGTGCTCCTAATCGACGAGATCGACCGCTCCGACGAACCATTCGAGGCGTTCCTGTTGGAGTTCCTCAGCGAGTTTCAGGTGACGATTCCCGAGCGCGGGACGATCGAGGCAACCGTAACGCCGATCGTCGTCCTGACCTCGAACCGGACGAGGGAACTCCACGACGCCCTGAAGCGTCGGTGCCTTTATCACTGGATCGACCTTCCTGGCGCGGAACGCGAGCGCGAAATCTTGCAGCTCCAGGTGCCAGGGATCGGCAAGGATGCTGCCGCTCACGTAGTCGCAGCGGTCAGGAACATCAGGGACAGGAAGCTGATCAAGCCACCGGGCCTCGCCGAGTCGATCGAGTGGGCAAGGGGCGCCATGGTCCTCGAGTCCGATGGGGAAGCGTGGCCCGCAGCTCTGAGGCGGTCCCTGGGACTCCTCCTCAAGGAGCGAGAGGACATTCTCTCGATCGAGGATCTCACCCTCGACGCCGTCTGACATGGGGGAACAGGCAGAGGCGCATCTCCATCTGCTGATCCGGTCCCTGCGGGCGGTGGGTCTATCGATCCCACCCCAGAAGGCGCTCGACTTCCTCCTTGGCCTCACCGCCACTCACCTCACCGATGTCGACGACATCTACTGGGTGGGCCGCGTGACCCTCGTGTCGAACGCCGAGGACATCCACCGATTCGATGAAGTCTTTCGACTCTGGTGCTCCGACACCATCACGCTGATCGACGAGTCGGCGATCGTCGACGAGGAGAGCGAGGCGACAACCCTGATGGCGGGGTTCAAGGACGACTCGCCCGAGCTCGCGTTCGACGATGGCACGGGCAAGGATGCCAGTGGACACGAGCTGCTCGGGCGGCGCCTGTTCGGGAGGACACCACGCTCGGTACGCAAGCAATGTTCGGCGATCTCGGATGCCGCTCGGGTTGCCGTTCCTCAGATCAGGATACGTCGGCTACGCCGTTCACACCGAGGACACGAACTCGACCTGCGACGGACCCTTGCCACGGCCCTTGGCAGCGACGGTGAGATCATAGACCTGTGTTTCCGGACCGCGCCGAAACGCCCCCGTCGCATGCTGATCCTGATCGATGTCTCGGGATCGCTCAAGGCGAACAGCGCCGACTACATACGGTTCGCCCACGCGGTTGTTCGGGGCACGGACCGCTGTGAGGTATTCACCTTCGGTACGAGGCTCACACAGGTGACGCCAGCGCTGCGTAACGATGATGTCGACGACTCCCTGGAGGCGCTTGCGGATCTGGTCCTCGATTTCGACGGCGGGACGAAGATCGGCCAAGCACTCGACACCCTGCTGTCGTCGAGCAGGTGGCGAACGCTCGCATCTGGGGCAGAGGTCATCGTCCTGTCTGACGGACTCGAGACAGGGTCACCCGATCTCATCCGGTCGACGGTCGAACGCCTGTCAAGAGTGGCGCATCGACTGATCTGGCTCACCCCGCTGGCCTCGTCGGAGGAATTTGCGCCCGCCACACGGGCGATGGTGGCGATCGAGCCGTTCCTCGACCGCATTGGCTCCAGCGGATCGCTCGCCGAGCTCCATGCGGAACTGGTCAACGTCGCCCATCTCGAGCACCGTCCGAGACGAAGGGCGAGCGCCCAGACTTCGTATCGGCTGCCCGATCCAGAGGCCGTCACCCCATGACCTCGCTGAAGGCGCTCCCCGTCATCGATTGCCACCACCACATATGGCGCCTCGACGATCTGCCGTGGCTGTCCGGCGAGATCGTCCCGAGGATCTTCGGCCCGTACGAGCCGATCCAGAGGGACTACCTGATCGACGAGTACCGGGCTGAGGCACAGGCCGCCGGCGTCGGTAGGAGCGTCTACGTTCAGGTGAACTGGCCTGCGGACGGCGCGGTCGACGAGGTGCGATGGGTCAATCAGGTGGCGATGGCGACCGGATGGCCGCACGCGATCATCGGATCGGCCGACATGTACGACCCAAGGTGTGGTGAGGTATTCGAGGAGCAGGCACGGCTCTCCTCACTCGTGCGAGGCACCAGGTTGCAGTTGCATTGGCACGAGCGCGAGCTGTATCGGTTCGCGTCGGCGCCGGACAGGATGAACGACCCCATCTTCCGGCAGAACCTCGGGTTACTCCCTGGTCTGGGTTGGCTGTTTGAGCTCCAGGTGTTCCCGTCCCAGATGGCCGAGGCCGCCCGCATGGTCGGCGACCACCCTGACACGACGTTCGTGCTGGTTCACGCCGGCATGCTCGAGAGCACGGAGCCGGAGGCTGTGGATCGGTGGGAGAAGGGCATGGCGGCCCTCGCCGACCACGACAATGTCGTGGTCAAACTGACAGGCCTCGGCACGTTCGTCAGGCAGGTCGATTCGGGCCTCATCGGGATGATCACCGAGCGCTGTCTCGAGTTGTTCGGGCCGGACCGGTGCATGTGGGGAAGCAACTTCCCCGTCGAGAAGCTATGGACGGGATATGGGGCACTGCTCGACACCTATCGATCGTGTCTGTCCGCGTATTCCACTGACACGCAAGCAGCGGTCTTCGGGGGCACAGCGGCACGAGTGTATGGTCTCGCTGATTGACGGGCTGCATTCCATCCGTCCAGAGCATCGGCAGTCGCCTCGTAGCCGATCTGACTCCCGAGAACGACTCACCCAACCGAACCGAAGCTTCGGTTCGCTGGTTTCCACGAACACGACGAACGGCTCAGCGACCGGTACCTCGAAGGAGATCGTACGTCCACCCGCCGATCTGCTGAAGATTGAACACTCGGTCTGGGTTACCGGCAAAGACTGAGCCCAAGGATTCGAGTCAAGCTCGAACACAGAGATCTCGCACCGGGACAGCGGGCCAGGTGTTACCGGCTCAGGGTTGTCGTCCATGACCGTCAGCTGCAGTCCATCAACTCGACCACAGCTGGGAGGTCCCACCCGCCGGTGCTAACCAGACGCATCACAGATGATCACCACCATGCATATCCGGTTGGGTGTGTTGCTATGCGACGATGTAGATGGTGTTACACACCCTGGTCCGATGGTGGGATCACCGAGTCGAGCTGCTCATGCCAGCTCTATCTGGCGTCCACTGCACGATTCGGTGGCGTGAGTCACCCCTTGCCCTTCGCCGAGTAGAGAGGGATAATCGAATCCACATGAAGTCTGGGTGGGAGCCTGACCCAATATCCGGCTGACGCACCTTCGGACAGATAGTTCCCACATATGACAGGTGCTCTGCCAAATCTTCGTCACGATGCCACCACCTCGTTGAATTCACCATTGACTTTGTCCCAGGTGAGAGCGTCACCTGAGACACGTTCAACAATGGCGGAGAAATCGGCGCACCGAAAGATCCTCACCGACTGGGCGTCTCGATTCCTACCTGTAGCGGCAGTCGGCTGCGGCGGTGTGGCTTGCGGAATGGCGGCTTTGGGTATCTCTGGTGTCGTCATGCACGCAGATGGTCCCGACGATCATCATCCGCGCAATCATCTGTCTACCAAACCGGGACAACTCCAAAACCAACAACACAGAGGGACTCCCGGACGCCGCCAGATGGGTGACACGCACAAAGGCGGTTGCGTGTTCGCAACTCCGACAACCCGTGGTGCGCCTGAACTCTGTCGCGTGACGACACCAGTTACCACGAGCTATTCGTCGAGTTACCACAGGGTCGGAGTGGGAAGCTCCGCATTGAGGACGCACCGGTTATGCGCTAGCGGGATCAATGCGGAAGCCCGATGTGGTGGCCGGGGGTACAAGATTCTCAAGAACGCGTCGCGGATTTGGTGCCTGTCGGGCATCCTATAGATGTGACGACGCTCGCAAAGGCTGAAATCTATGAGAAGTACGCTGATCAGTTGATCCGTTTCGCCACCGGGCTTGTGGGGCCGAGCGATAGCCGAGATGTCGTGTCGGCTGCCGTGGTGAGTGCGATGTGGTCGCCGGGTTGGGATTCGGTGAGTCATGAGCGTGCGTACCTGCACAAGGCAGTACTCAACGAGGCTCGCCGAACCCTCCGCGACAGGGAGCGCCGACGCGTGGCTGAGCTTCAAGCGGCTGGAGGCTTACAGATCGATCGGCTTCCTGAGATTCGCCCCGACGTGCTTGAGGCCGTCTCGCGTCTTTCCGTGTCTCAGCGGGCGGTGGTGTTCCTTGCCTATTGGGAGGATATGCGACCTGCTGAGATCGCCCGCTTCCTTTCTCTGAGCGACGGCACCGTGCACCGTCAACTCGCCAGAGCCGAGACACGGCTGAGGAGGATTCTTCAATGACAGGTGGACGTGATTCGCGTATCAGGGGTTTGATCGTGGAACTTGCAGAGTCGAGTCCTGAGGCTCCAACCTTTGCTGAGATCGAAGAGTCCGCAGCGGAACCTGTCGGTGAGGGGCAGGTCCGTCCATTGCGTGACATCAGGCCAGATGCCGAGGCCGACCGCGGTTGGCTGGTGGCGCTGATGGCTGGGGTGG
>JAZFUH010000057.1:0-3095 GCA_036447125.1 Acidimicrobiia bacterium
GAAAGTTCTATTGTGGCCATGGTTCCTGGTCTCCGTTTCGGGTTCAGATGTTCGAGATGGTATCGAGGGTTCCAACTACCCCGGGGGGTATTCTATTCCTGTGCAGGGCTGATCCTCACTGTGACCGTAAACTCCCTGTGATGTCCGCTCCTCCGACGCTCATTGACCTCGAAAAGGTCTCCGTTCGCGCCGGCGCTGTGCGCATCCTTCAAGATGTGTCCCTCACCGTCGAGCCCGGAGACGCCATCGGCGTGTTTGGATCCAACGGTGCCGGCAAGACAACGCTGCTGCGGCTGATCGCAACCCTGCAACCTCCCGCGGGTGGAAAGTGTTCCGTTCTCGGAGCAGATCTCGCATCGGCGGCGAAATACGACGTGAGACACCGCATTGGATACGTTGGACACACACCCGGTCTCTACCCGGAGCTCACGCTCAGGGAGAACCTTGCCTTTGTTGCACACGCCAGAGGTCTCGATGTATCTGACGCGCTCAGATCCCTCCAACTGGTTGGTCTCGGTGGTGCGGCAGATCGACGTGTCGACCACTGCAGCCATGGGATGCAGCGAAGAGCAGAGTTCGCCAGAGTGCTCATGACCGAACCTGAGCTGCTCCTCCTCGATGAGCCGCATTCGGCTCTCGATGAGGACGCCGTGGACCTCGTCGATGGGCTTGTGCATCGAACACTTGAGCGTGGCGGTGCCGCTGTTCTGGTCTCCCATGACAGGGAGCGCGTGAACAGCCTTGCGACGAGAACACACGAGATCAAGGACGGGACACTGCTGTGAGCCGCCCGACAGCAACTCCGGGGTTCGTCCATCAGATGACAACCATCGCCCGTCGTGACCTTCTGCGTGAACGTCGATCCGGCGAGGTGCTTTGGGTAACACTTCCCTTTGGTGCAATCGCTCTTCTTCTCGTACCACTCGCGATCGGTACGGACGCCCCGACGCTTCGGAAGATCGGACCGGGGATGTTCTGGGTGATCGTCATGCTGTTCGGAGTGTTGATCGCCATAAGGCAGACCAATGCTGAGACGACATCTCAACGTGACCTCGTCGCGCTCACTGGTCTCGACCCTGCCGCGATCTTCGCAGGGAAGGGGCTGGCGAGCTTTCTCCTGCTTCTGCTGTTTGAGACGGTTCTCGGTGTCGTAGCCATCGTCCTTTACGACGTTTCTCCCGTAGGTTGGGTGGTCCTTCCACTGGTGCTCGTACTCGCTGCGGCGGGTCTCTCGCTTCTGGGTACGCTCGCTGCCGGCATCGTTGCAACAGGACAGTCCGCAACGGCTCTGGTTCCTCTGCTTGTCGCTCCGCTGTCAGTGCCGCTCCTTCTCGGAGCCACACAGGCTCTCGAAGCGATACGACTTGATCGCAGTAGCCTCTCGTGGGTGCTGTTGATGACGATCGTCGTTCTGCTGCTCGCAGTGACAGGAGTCCTCTCGGCCAGACCCCTCCAGGAGACCGCATGACGAAGCCCGTACATCCCACGACGGTTTGGCCATGGATCGTCATGGCCCTTGCAGGTCTCCACACGTTCGTCGCATCGATGACCGTGTCTCCCGACGCCGTTCAGGGTCAGTTGTCACGCATCATGTATGTGCACGTGCCTTCGGCATGGCTTGCATACCTCGCCTTCGGAGTCACGATGTTCGCCTCGGCGATGTACCTCTGGAGGAAGGACCTCAAGTGGGATCGTGTGGCCCTCGCATCGGCCGAGATCGGTGTCGTCTTCACAGGTCTCGCCATTGCGCTCGGCATGATCTGGGCGAAGCCGACCTGGGGAGTCTGGTGGACATGGGACTCACGTCTGACCCTCACAGCGATCATGTTCTTCGTATATCTCGGATACCTCGCGCTGCGCCGCACAACCGACGCGTTGGACGTGCGGGCCAAGCGAGCAGCCATCCTCGGGGTGGTTGCCGCCGTCCAGATACCGCTCGTCCACTTCTCGGTCGTCTGGTGGCGTGGCCTGCACCAGGCGCCATCACTCATCAAGCCTGACGGTCCCGAGATGGACACCGCGATCGTGCTCACCCTCCTGTTCGCCGTGGCGAACTTCACCGCGATGTACGTCGCGATGATGTTCAAAAGAATCGAACTCGCCCGTCTCGACGATGCAGTCCTTGTGGCCGAGCAGACCGGCTCAGGACCTGTCGCAGGCGAGGCAGTCACAGCGCCCGATCTCTCGGGAGGTGCCTGATGCTGTATGCACAACACGTGATGACATACGCGGAACAATGGAACTGGGTTGCCCTCGCATACGGAGTCGCCTATTTCGCTCTTGTTGCGTATGGCGGATCGATCGCGCTACGCATCAACAGGGCACGCAGGAAGCTCGGTGATATGTCGTGAGGCGCTATGCGAGGTTCGTCATTCCGGCCATTGTGATCATCGGCATCCTCGTTGTGCTCATGGCGAACCTGAGTTCTTCGCTTGTCTACTACAACACCCCAGCCGAGGTCCAGGCCCGGGACGTCGATGACTCACGGTTGAGGCTTGCGGGACGGGTCATACCGGGATCGGTCATCGAGCTCGACACCACTGTTGCATTCGTCGTCGAGGACTGCGACACAGCGGTTTCAGTGGTCCACACGGGCGTGCCGCCACAGCTGTTCGCAGAGGGTATTGCCGTCGTGGTGGAGGGAACATGGGACGGTGAAGTGTTCAATTCAGACACGATGCTCGTCAAACATGACGAGCAGTACAGGTCCGATGCCGCGGACTATGACCAAGACCTGCACTCCTGCTCAGAATCGTGATCGCTCTCGCCGGATACGCCGCCATCTTCGTTGCTCTCGGAGCAGCGATCGGCATCGTCATCGTCGGAATCCGGACAGCGCGCAGCGGTGGCAAGCAAGCACTGAAGCTCCCGGTTCTCATCTTCCTCGGCGCATCGATTGCGTCATTCGTTCTTCTCGAGTTTGCGATCCTCAGCCACGACTTCTCGATCGCGTACGTTGCAAACAACACTTCGACGACAACCCCGCTCATCTTCCTCTTCGCCGCTGGGTGGGCCGCCCTCGAGGGATCCATCGTGCTGTGGGGTCTTCTCCTCGCGGTGTTCACCTACCTCGTGTGGCGGGGGCTTGACGGCAC
>JAZFUH010000058.1:0-4343 GCA_036447125.1 Acidimicrobiia bacterium
TCACCGATCGCCGCGAGGACTTTGACGTGATCGCTCATGCCGATGACGACCTGGAGGTTGCCCTTGTCGTGCTGAACGTGCGGAAGGGGAGGGTGACCGGCAGAAAGGCGATGGTTGTCGATCGGATCGAAGACGTCACCATTGAGGAGTTCCTTTCTCGAATCATCGGACAGCTATACGTGGAGGAGCCTCCACCCAGACTTGTTCTCGTCCAGGACATGCCATCGGACGGGGAGATCGTGGCTGAGTGGCTCTCGCTGGCACGAGGGTCGAAAGTGAGTCTGCGGGTACCGCAGCGTGGGGCGAAACGTAGGATCATGGGTACCGCGATCGCCAATGCGATCCAGGAGTTCGAGCGAAACAGGCTCAAACGACACTCTGACCACAACGCTCGAGCACGGGCGCTTCGAAGTCTCCAGGTGACGCTGGATCTTCCGAAGTCACCACTGCGGATCGAGTCCTATGACATATCGACCATCCAGGGCAGGCACACCGTCGCCTCGATGGTCGTCTTCGAAGATGCTCTTCCTCTCAAGGCCCAGTACAGACGGTTCAAGATCAGGACAATCGATGGACAGGACGACTTCGCCGCGATGGAGGAGGTGATCCGAAGAAGGTTCAAGGCATACCTCGCAGAACGCAAGCTCCCCCTCGAAGAACAAGGTCGGTTCTCTTACCCGCCAGGTCTTGTGGTGATCGACGGAGGCAGAGGCCAGCTCGGACGTGCTGTCAAGGTCCTCGAAGAGCTGGGACTCGATATCCCTGTGATCGGTCTGGCGAAGAAGCTCGAGGAGGTCTTCCAACCAGGGAAGTCTGAGCCCATCGTCATACCCAGGGGCGAGGAAGCTCTCTACCTGCTCCAACGAGTTCGCGACGAGGCTCATCGATTCGCCGTCGCTTATCATCGAACCCTGCGGGACAAATCGATGGTTGACTCGATACTCGATGATGTGACCGGTGTTGGGCCAGGACGCAAGAAGGCGTTGATCAGGACGTTCGGATCGGTCAAGGCAATGCGCAGAGCATCACTGTCGGATCTTGGAGACGTCGTACCCGATAGGGTGGCGAAAGAACTGTACGAGGCACTGCGCGAGGTCTGAGGAATCACATGCCAAAACAAGAGATGGGCACACAGGTTGTCATCATCACCGGCCTCTCGGGAGCGGGAAGATCCCAGACGGCGAAGATCCTCGAAGACATCGGATACTTCGTTGTGGACAATCTCCCGACTGCCATGATCTCCGAGCTCGTGGCCACCGTCGGAGTCGCTGAAGGCGATCGCTCGCACGTCGCTGTCGTTACCGATTCGCGCACCGGAATGAACGAAACGGATCTCGACATGGCGCTCATCGACCTGCATCGTGACGGTTACAGAACGACCGTCCTGTTCCTCGACGCTGAGGATGGGGTGATCGTTCGGCGGTTCGAAGAGACCAAGCGCACGCACCCGTCGAATATTTCATCACTTGCCGAGGCGATCGTAGCCGAGAGGAAAGCGTTCGAGCCCGTTCGGGCAATGGCTGACGTGATCGTCGATACATCCGATCTCAACGTGCATCAGCTCAGGGACAAACTCAGAGACGCATTTGTGGGTGCCAATTCGGCGCCCAGGATGCGCGTCGATGTCACTTCGTTCGGGTTCAAGCGGGGTACACCTCGGGTCGTTGACCGGATGTTTGATGTTCGCTTCCTGCCGAACCCGCACTGGGAACCAGACCTGCGGCCCCTGACAGGACTGGATGCCCCTGTACGAGATTACGTCTTCTCCCATGTCGAGGCGGGAGAATTCTTGACCATGGCCACGGACATGCTTGACTTCCTGCTGCCCCGCTATGAGGTCGAGGGCAAGTCGTACCTCACGATCGCAGTCGGTTGCACCGGGGGGAGGCACCGCAGCGTCGCGCTGGCGGAAGCTATTGGCGATCATCTCGTGGAATCAGGTGTTGAGACGTCCGTTCACCACAGAGACGTCGCACTCTGATGCGTCCGATCGGGACCGAGCCTGCGACCCTTCTCCAGGAACTCGACGTAGCATTTGAGGGGCCGAGAGTCGTCGCAATCGGTGGAGGACAAGGCCTCTCGCGGGTCCTCAAGGCTGTGCTGACGTACTCAGGCCGGGTTGACGCAATCGTCACGGTTGCAGATGACGGCGGCTCAAGCGGACGGCTTGCACCCCACCTCGACATTCCCCCTCCTGGAGACATCCGGAAGTGTCTTCTTGCGCTCACCCCGGAGGACTCCACATGGAAACGGCTGTTCGAGTACCGATTCGAGGGTGCCGACGTCGCAGGGCACTCACTTGGGAACCTGATCCTTGCGGGGCTTGCAGACATCGAGGGGTCCTTCGAGAAGGCCCTGTCAAGGGCCGAGCGACTGCTCGGCGCTTATGGATCGGTGATCCCTGCAAGTGGGAGACACCTCGAGCTTGAGATCGAATCTCAGGGTGTGATCGTCAGGGGACAGGTCGCGATCTCCCTCCATCGCGGCCCGGTCGATACCATCAGGGTCCGCCCGGAGTCTGCAGCTGCCACGAGACGTGCGATCGAGGTGATCGAAATGGCAGACGTGATCATTCTCGGTCCGGGGAGTCTGATGACTTCGACGATCGCCGCGATGCGTGTCCCCGGTCTCAGCGAAGCGATCAATCGAAGCCCGTCCCACCTCGTGTACGTCGGCAACCTCGTCACCCAGGACGGCGAGACACTCGAGATGGAAGGGATCGACCATCTCGATGCCCTGCTGCGACTGACCGGAGTACGCCCGCCGCGTACTATCGTCGCGAACGACAGACAGATCGAGGTCGCTTCACCGCTGAACAGGATTGTTTTCGATCCGGAGCTGACGGCAACGTACGGCGCGGATCTCGTGTTGTCTGATCTTGTCGATGCAGGGGACACCCGGCCCAGCCACGATCCCAAGAAGCTCGGTGAAGCCCTCAAGAACATCACGCCATGATTATCAGGAGCGACTCATGAAGGTAGCGATCAACGGGTTTGGGCGAATAGGGCGGAACTTCTTCCGCGCAGCCAAGGGAACGAACGTCGCTACCGACCTGCGGAAAGCAGTCATCGGTATCGATCCCGCCGACAAGGAATCCATTGCTTCGGCATGGGGTGACATCGTTTCGGCATTCGGTGGTATTGACATCGTGGCGATCAACGATCTCGGCGATGTGAACGCGAATGCCAATCTGCTGAAATACGACACGGTACACGGCAGATACCCTGGAACCGTCGCAGTCGTCGATGGGGATATGGTTGTCGACGGCGACACACTCAAGGTGTTCGCCGAGCGCGATCCTGAGCAGCTTCCCTGGGACGAACTCGGTGTCGACGTCGTGATCGAATCCACAGGAGTCTTCCGCACTCATGCGGCTGCATCGAAGCACCTGGCTGCGGGTGCCAGGCACGTGATCGTCAGCGCCCCGATGGGGGACCCGGATGTGTCGATCGTGCTCGGTGTCAACGACAGCGATCTTGATCCGGAACGGGACAGGATCATCTCGAACGCGTCATGCACGACCAACTGCATTGCGCCGATGGCGAAGGTACTCGACGATGCGTTCGGCGTCAAGGAGGGTGCGTTCACGACGGTCCATGCATATACGAATGACCAAGCGCTGTCCGATGTGATGCATTCGGATCCGCGACGTGCCAGGGCTGCCGCGCAGAACATCATCCCCTCATCCACAGGCGCTGCTTCCGCTGTCGGCAAGGTATTGCCGAACCTCGATGGGAAGCTCCTCTGGACGGCGCTCCGAGTCCCCGTCGTCGACGGATCCATTACGGACCTCGTTGTCAACATCTCCAGGGAGACGAGTGTTGATGAAGTGAACGCTGCTCTCAGGGCTGCGTCCGAAGGAGCACTCGTCGGCATCATGCGATACACGGAGGACCCGATCGTGTCGTCCGACATCATCGGGGATCCCCACTCCTGCATCATCGATGGAGCATCAACAATGGTGTCCGGATCGATGGTGAAGGTGTTCGGCTGGTACGACAACGAGTGGGGCTACTCCAGCAGACTTGTCGACCTGGTACGCAAGCTTGGCTAGCGCGGATCTTCCAACCATCGATTCGCTTCGATTGTCTGGGCGCACCGTTCTGGTGCGCTCAGATCTCAATGTGCCGCTCGAAAACGGAGTGGTGACAGACACCTTCCGCATCGCGGCGAGTCTCGGGACGATCGACGAGCTCGTCGGCAGGGCGGGGAGGGTTGTCGTGGCGAGCCATCTTGGCCGCCCACAGGGTCACGACCCGTCGTTATCGATGCGCCCCGTTGCTGAGGCTCTCTCACGGATGGGGGGATTCGAGACTGTTCTTGCCCCAGGGGTGATCGGGCCG
>JAZFUH010000059.1:0-2062 GCA_036447125.1 Acidimicrobiia bacterium
GGGAACTACGGGTTGAAGACGGTGATCCTCGTCGATGACGATATCGACGTGGAGAACATGGACCAGGTCATGTATGCCCTGAGCTTCAAGTATCAGCCCGAGTTCGGCACACAGATCCTTCACCGCGGCCGTTCGACACCACTCGATCCGTCGCTCCCCCGTTCGAACCGCTTCATGACATCGCGCATCATCATGGACTGCACAACGCCATACGAATGGGACGAAGACGAGCGACCACCGAAGATCCATCTCGACGACGACATGGCTGCCCACGTGAAGGACAACTGGGACGAGTACTTCGGGTGAGCGTTTCGCCTGAGCGGCGACCAAGGGACCGTGCAGTGAATCGGCATGTCGATGGCATCATCTTCGATATCGACGGTACGGTCGCCAGGGGGCGCCACGTTCTCCCCGGTGCCCTCGAGACGCTCTCTGAACTCCGCCATCGTGGGATCCGGTTCGCTTTTTTCACCAATGACAACTCAAACCCGATCAGGTTCTGGGTAGAACGGCTCGGTGCCATGGGTATCGATGCGGCACCGGAGGAGATCGTCACCTCTGCGCTCGTCGCGGCAGAGGTGATAGCCGAGCTCCACTCAACGAGCACGATTCTTGCCGTCGGCGACGTTGGCCTGCTCGAGGCTCTGGAGGCCAAGAACCTCGACCTCGTCGGCTTCGACGACGCTGACAGTGCCACGGTGGTCGTCATGGGGAGCGACCCGGATTTCAACCAGCGAAAGCTCAAGATCGTGTGCAATTCCCTCTGGGGCGGCGCTGAGTTCTTTGCGACGAATTACGACCCTCGGTTGCCCGTCGCCGGCGGGTTCACGCCGGGAACCGGTGCCATGGTGAAAGCGGTCGCATACGCGACAGGATGTGAGCCTGTCGTGACAGGCAAGCCTTCGCCCTGGTCGGGGCAGATGGCGATGCGAATCCTCGATGTGGCGCCCGATCGGGGGATGGTCGTTGGCGATCAGATATCAACGGACATCGCAATGGGTCGCAACGCGGGCATGGGAACGGTCCTCGTCCTCACAGGTAACACGGACCGCGAAGACGTCGAAGCAGCCTCGAGCGAGCAGAGGCCCGATGCGGTGCTCGAAAGTGTCGGTGATCTGATTCCATGGCTCGACGAGCAATCAGGACACGTGTAGACGCGGTCAAGCGGAGACTAGGAAGCCAACCCCTGAGCTGGCGGTTGATCCCAGCGTCAGCCCTTCGGTAACGCCCAGATTCGCTCGCCGTTGGCCATCCGCCCGTGTGCGGATTCTCGCTGGAAGGTATGGAGGGGCGGCCAGCGTCGTGTATCCGATGATCCCTTCACCCGAGTCTTCGACCCTCAACCCGCCCCTTGGGTGCAAAGGGGCAGGCCATGTTCTTCGTTATGTCCGCTCCAGCCGACGGATGACAAGCCAGGGGTGTTCGATGTAACGGACATTCTGCTTGACGCGCCGCGGAGGATGGGATCGCAACGGCGGCTAGGGTCGGACACATGAGATTCGGAGCATTCGTACCCCAGGGCTGGCGTCTCGATCTTGCCGGCCTTGACACTGACCAGCACTGGACCACGATCCTCGGTGTCGCCCAAGACATCGAGCGACTCAGATATGAGTCTTTGTGGGTCTACGACCACTTCCACACCGTCCCCGAGCCCACCCAAGAGGTCACGTATGAGGCGTGGACGCTCATGGCTGCCCTCGCTTCCACAACAAACACCGTCCGGCTCGGCCAGATGTGTACGTGCAACACGTACCGGCCGCCGTCATACCTGGCGAAGGTGGCGGCATCAATCGATGTGATCTCGGGCGGCCGTGTGGAAATGGGTATCGGTGCGGGGTGGTACGAACATGAGCACGACGGCTACGGCTACCCCTTCCTCTCCCCCGGTGGGCGTCTCGGGATGCTCCGCGAGGGCGTCGAGATCATGAAGGCGATGTGGACCGAGGATGTCGTCAGTTTCGAGGGTAAGCACTACAAACTCGACGGGGCGATCTGTCAACCCAAGCCGGTCCAGAAGCCGCACATTCCGTTCTGGATCGCTGGTGGAGGCGAGAAGGTGACC
>JAZFUH010000060.1:0-4036 GCA_036447125.1 Acidimicrobiia bacterium
CCGAGCTGAGAACACCCGCCGTGAGCTCTCTTCAGTACTGCAACCGCGAACTTCTGATCTCCAGGAGGCCCGGCCCGTGGTGGGCGAACAGGTCAGCCATTCCGCTTGCGAGTTCGTCCGGCGTTGTGACGTGGCGCCCGAAGAGGTCGAGGGACTCCGCCATTCCCGCCCATGAAGGATTCTTGAGGGAAGTCGCCCAGATGTGTGTGTCCGCCAGTTGCTGTTCTGCGGAGATCTTGCCAAGCTCGTCGTTCGAGAGCAGAACGACCTTGATGTTCAGGTTGTACTTGGCAACTGTCGAAAGCTCCATTGCGTACTGGCCGAAGCCGCCATCGCCTGCGATCGCCACGATCGTGAGCTCCGGATAGGCCACCGCCGCCCCTATCGCACCCGGAAGGGCGTAACCGATCGATCCGAGCCACCCGCTCATGACGATCCTCTGCCCGTCGGCCTCGAAGTATCTACCGAATGAATAGGTCGTGTTCCCGACATCGAGAGACACGATCGCGTCGGGAGGGATCTCTCTTCCCAGGTCATTGAAGACAGCTGCACTCGTGAGACGCCCATCGGCATCGATCTCGCGCCTCGATCGCTTCCTCGAGCGCCACCACTCCCACCGATCAGAGAGCCATTTCCGAAGTTCCGGTCTATCGACCTCGTGACACGCATCCATCAGCGCTCTGGCGGCCTCGGAGGTGTCTGCAAGGGCGAAGACAGCAACGTTCGCTGTGTTGCGTCGCGATGCCAGCGGGTCGGTATCGATCCGGACAACGGTTCGTTTGTCTGTGATGCCCGTGTGAGGCGCCATTCCGCCGCCGAAGACGATGATGAGGTCAGAACGTGTCTGCATCGCAGCAGAGACCGGTGTCCCGGATCGACCGAGTACACCCGTTGCGAGCGGGTGCACTTCAGGCACACAGCCCTTTGCGGGGAACGTGGTCGCAACGGCGGCATCGATCTTCTCTGCGAGAGCGAGTATCTCCCCCGCTGCACCGGCACCTCCTCGACCTATGACGAACAACGGGTTGTCCGCTTCGGTGATCAGGTCGAAGATGCGGTCTTGATCCACTGTCGTCAGCGGCAGCCGGTTCGGGGTCGGTGTCGGACCGCTGGGAGGATTGGCCACCGCAGGCAGCGTCTGAACATCATCCGGAATGACGAGATGGGCGATGTCTCTCTGGGAGATGGCATAGGTGAGCATGCTCGTCGCAACGTCGGGGCCGTCGCTCGCCGAGAGACGCTTCGACCAACCGGCTGCCGGTCCGAGTGCTTCGACGAGCGGCACTTCCTGGAACGCCCTCGTACCGATCTGGGGAGTCGGGATCTGGCCGGTGATGGCGAGAAGGGGAGTGGTGGACAGCTTTGCATCCCACATACCCGTATAGAGGTTCGTCGCACCCGGCCCGGCGATTGCAAAGCACACGGCAGGACGCCCGGTGAGTTTGCCATACGCCGAAGCGGCGAACGACGCGGCGCCTTCGTGTCTGATTCCGATGAACCGGAGATCTCCTGCAAGCTCCGCGGCACGCAGTGCATCGGCAAAGCCGAGATTGGAGTGCCCGACCATGCCGAAAACCGAATCGACGCCGCCCTCAACGAGACGGTCAACGAGCTGCGTCATAAGGGTCTCTGCATGCTTTTCGGGCTCACGAACTGCCACATAGACACCGTCAGATCGCACCTCGACGTCATACGAGTCGACCTTGTCGTCGAACGGCCCTGGCGTCTCGCCGTTCACGGGATCGTACTCCCATCCATGCCACGGACACACCAGCCAACACTCCTCGAGAAGGCCCTCACCGAGCGGGCCTCCCTGGTGCGGACATCGGTTCGCAATGGCACCCCAGGACGCCTCGGTTCGTGACAGTGCAACCGCGTGATGACCGGCCTGGACAACGGTGACCTCGCCGACATCGATCATGTCAGCCGCCCCGACCCGAAACCACGTGAGTGGATCAGTCATGGAGACCCTCCCGGTTCTTACTGTATGAGCAGCGATGAGCCCAACCCGGCCACCGAATCTGGAATCTGGTGTCTGGTATCTGGTGTCTGGTATCTGGTATCTGGTATCTGGTATCTGTTCATTCCATGGTTATGGACACGAACGCGCCACTGAGCGGGTTCTTGTTGCTGTCGAGCGTACCGACAAACAGAACGACACTTCCCGATGGCCCCTCTTCGATAATCGAGGTGAACGATTGCCACGTGTCGGTATAGCCATTGACAGAAACCGACCTGTCGACAACAACATTGTCGGACTCGATCAACTGAACGCGTACCGCGAGCAGCCCAGGTTCGACATAGCCGTTGACGATGGCGGGATATTGCGCTCGTCCGGGAGTCGGTGTGATCACGACGGCCGTGCCGGTCGTTGTGACACCCACCGGTGTCGCCGCGGTGTCTGCTCTGGTGATGTCTATCACAAGGGCCGCAGGCGACGTCGTGGTGAACGCTCGCGCGTGGATCGGAATCCCGTCCACACCGTGGATGTCGATGAAGATGATCCCATCCTGATCCCGGACAACGAACACAGAGTGGACGAGTGAGCCTTCAACCAGAGTGTCTGCAACAGCGGAGATGTCAACCTCAGCGGGTAGTTCGGCACGGACGACGCCTGCGTACGAAATGACCGATACAGCAGAAGGACCCAGCGTGGTTGCCGGAGCGCCTGAGCCTGTGCCAAAGGTCACCGTCAACCGCTCGCACGTGCCAGATGGGTCCCAACGGATCTGAGACACCGATGTGGCATCTCCTTCACCTTCGCCAAGAGCGGCGATGAGTCCGTCGTCTCGAAACGGCAGGTCTCCGGAGAGGCAGATCTCGTTGCTTGGCGTTCGCGTTGTGGTGGTCTCGATACCAGTCGTTGCTGTTGTGGCAACGTTCTCAGGCGCGGGGGAGCATCCGACAAGGATCAGACCCATCACCGCGACCGGGATCGAGAAACGCATGTCGCGACCTTACCCACGGCACAAGTTCTCAGAGCGATTTGACAAATGGTCGGGAAAACCCGACAATATTCGGATGCCTCGACCAGCCTCAGACATCGAGCACCGTCAATCGCAGGATCGCGATGGAAATCGCACGTTCCTGATCGTCTGGTTCGGTCAGGTGATCTCGCTCACCGGCAGCGGCCTGACATGGTTCGGAATCAGCATCTGGGTCTTCCTCGAGTCAGGGTCGGTCACACAACTCGCGATCATCCTTCTTGCCAGCCAGCTACCGCGCATCATCCTGTCGCCGATCGCGGGGACCTTCGTCGACCGATGGGACCGGCGATGGGCGATGATCCTCTCTGACGCCGGCGCAGGCATCGGTACTCTCGTGATGGTTGGCTTGTACGTCACGGGCAACCTGACAATTCCCGCCCTTGCGACGATCGGTGCCGTATCGGGTGCCTTCCAAGCGTTTCAGTTCCCGGCGTACCAGGCTGCGACGACACTCCTGGTGCCGAAGGAGCGATACTCGCGGGCTGCGGGCATGGTGCAGATGGCAGACGCCATCGGGAATCTGGTGGCGCCGGCGCTCGGAGGGATCATGGTTGCGGTCGGTGGTCTCGGCCTGCTCATCGCGATTGATGTCGTAACCTTCGTATTTGCCGTCGGCACACTGCTCTTCGTCCGCTTCCCGAAGCCTCCTGTCAGCGAGGTGGGCGCAGAATCGAAGGGTTCCGTCTGGCACGAAACCAAATACGGCTTCAGCTACATCTTTCAACGCAAGGGACTCTTTGGGTTGCTCCTGTACTTCACCGGAATCAATTTTGCTTTCGGTGGCATCATGCCTCTCATCACCGCGTACCTCCTGTCGATCACCGATGAGGCAACGATGGGCATGGTGTTCTCGTTGGGAAGCACAGGGATGCTCGTAGGGGCGATCCTCGCTTCGACCTGGCGTGGTTTCGACAACAAGGTCCTCGGTATCGTTGGCATGGGTGCGGTCCTTGGAGCGATGATGGCCCTTGTGGGATCTGTCGCGAGCCTTCCCGTCATCGTCTTCGGGTTCTGGATGGCCATGTTCGTTCTTCCGCTCGGGGGCGCGT